>JAIZVZ010000016.1 GCA_021768485.1 Oxalobacteraceae bacterium
AGTTACGGTGAAACGCGGTAACCTCCACTCGGAGCAATTCCAAATAGGCACGCGCTGATGCGGCTCGCGGAGCGTGCGGGTAGGAAGCTTGAGCGCCGGAGTAATCCGGCGCCTAGAGGAATGGCTGTCATAGCGGGCACTTGTGTCCGCCGTAACAAAATCCGGCCTATCGGCTTGCTTCATTTATATTCCCGGCATCGGGCCTTGCTGGCGCCGTGCCCGCCGCATGTGTACGCCACTCCTGTATCGCCACTCCTGTATCGCCGCTCCTGTATCGCCGCTCCTGTATCGCCGCCACCGTAGCTGACCTGCCGCTGCGCCGCAGGCTGGGCCCGCTCGCTCCCATATTGCCATTCCCGCAAGCCCGGCGTCGGCCGCCGCCGGTTGCGCCAGCCCTGGGCATTGCGGCGCGCTTTTCCGGGCGCCGGCGCGGCCTCTTGCCGGCCTCGGGCGACACCATTTTCAGGCATGCGTGAACCGCCAGCGGGGCGGCTTTTTTCGCTGTGCTCGACTGTTGAAATGCCGCCAATACCGCCCTCCCGGACAGGGGCGGCGGCGTGTATTTTATGAAAACACATGATAAAGAGTATAACGATACATATTGGCGCCTGTTGGCCGACATTGATGGGATTTGTCGGCGTATACGGTATCAAATAAGGCATTTTGGCGAGGTTGGATGTGCTTGCCGGCAATTCTTGCGCATGCTTTTTTGATAATGCCCCGGCAAGTCGTGCGCGATGGCTGCGCAGTGATTTCTTTATTTAGGTAAAACACATGTGTTTAGGTGAGGTAGCACATTCACTATCGCATATAAGTCCTTCATTTCTCGTGTAATTTTCTTGAGACTCACTTGAGGGAAGTGTGCTAAGTCCTTGACTTCATTGCAAAAAATGCAGTTTTTATGGTGTAAACCGCTTGACCGAAAATATTGCATCAACTAAAGTGGGTAACTGTGTGAAAAAGTGTATTTTTGTGGGGGATTTGCCAATTTAATCCTTTGCAAATTTGCCCCCCCAATTTATTTGCGGTAATAGCCAAAAGGCAAAACGTGTTCCAAGGCGTATCTTCAATCAATCTCGATGCCAAAGGCCGGATGACAATCCCGGCCAAGCATCGCGACGCCCTGGTGGTGCAGTGCGAAGGCCGGCTGACGCTGACCCGGCACCCGCACGGATGCCTGTTGCTGTTTCCGCGTCCGGTGTGGGAAACGCACCGCGAACAAATTGCCGCCTGGCCCATGTCGGCGCGGGCCTGGCAGCGTATTTATCTGGGCAATGCCAGCGATGTCGAACTCGACAGCGCCGGCCGGATTTTGGTCACGCCGGAATTGCGCGGCGCCAGCGGCCTGACGCGCGACGTCATGTTGCTGGGCATGGGCACGCACTTTGAAATTTGGGATGCCGCCAAGCTGGCCGAGAGCGAAGCGCAAGCGATTGCCGCCGGCATGCCCGATGTCCTATCCAATTTTTCGTTTTGACGGCAGCGATGACTGATTCAGCGCAGCCGGTTTTCCAGCACCGTACGGTGTTGCTCGATGCAGCAGTCGATGCCCTCGCACTCGAGGGCGTGCGGCGCGACGGGGTGTACGTCGATGGCACTTTCGGGCGCGGCGGTCATAGCCGGCTGCTGCTGTCGCGCCTGGGACCGCAAGGCCGCTTGATTGCTTTCGACAAGGACCGCGAAGCGATCGCGGCCGCGGCGCAGATCGACGATCCGCGGTTTACGATCGTGCATGACAGTTTTGCGACGATGGCGGCGGCACTGGCCGCGCGCGGCGTGAGGCAAGTCGATGGCGTCTTGCTCGATCTTGGAATTTCATCGCCGCAAGTGGACGACGCCGCCCGCGGTTTCAGCTTTCGCCACGACGGTCCGCTCGACATGCGCATGGATACCACGCGCGGCCTGTCGGCGGCGCAGTGGCTGGCAACAGAGACAGAACATCAAATCGAAAAGGTGATACGCGATTATGGAGAAGAACGGTTTGCTTTTCAGATTGCAAAGGCGATTGTTGCTCGCCGCGCAGAGGGGCCCATTGATAGTACCGGGCAACTTGTCGAGATCGTTTCACGCGCCGTCCGCACCCGCGAAAAGGGCAAGGACCCGGCAACCCGGACCTTTCAGGCTATACGGATTTTCATCAATTCGGAGCTTGAAGACCTCGAAATAGGATTGGAGCAGGCCTATCGCAGCCTGGCGCCGCAGGCGCGCATGGCAGTCATCAGTTTTCATTCGTTGGAAGACCGCATCGTCAAGCGCTTCTTCGCTGCCAAGGTCAATGTGGCGCAGCCTGATCGTCGCTTGCCGATCCGGGCCGTCGACTTGCCGCAGCCACAGATGAGGTTGATCGCCAAAATGAAGCCGTCGGATGCCGAAATCGCCGCCAACCCGCGTTCCCGCTCGGCCGTGATGCGGGTTGCTGAACGCGTGGCCGAGCACGCTTCCGATCATCCTGCCGCCGGAGCGCTGTCATGAGCAACCGCATCAGCGTATTGGTGACGGCCTTGCTGGTCTGCTGCGCTCTGGCGCTGGTCAATTCGCAATTTCAGGCGCGGCGTCTGATGATCGAACTCGAACGGGCCCAGGCCCAGGAGCGCCAGCTCAATCTCGAATATGCGCAATTGCAGCTGGACCAGTCGACGCTCGGCAAAAACGCGCGGATCGATACCATCGCCCGCGATCTGCACATGGTGCCGCTGACGGCCGCGCGCACGCAATACATGACTCCAGATGCGACGCCAGATGCGACGCCAGTTACGAGGCCTGTTACGAGGCCTGAAGCGCCGGCCGGCAATGTCAATAAAGCCAGGGCGGTGACGCCATGACGCGCAAGAGCCCCAGTTCCGGCGGCGCGCGCGTGGCGGCAGCCAAGGGTTTGCCGTTCTCCAAAAATCCGATGCTGGCGCTGCAATTGCCGGTCTGGCGTTCGCGCCTGGTCTTGTTCATCCTGTTTGCCGCCTTTGCCGCCCTGGCGGCGCGCGCCTTGTGGCTGCAGGGTATTACCACCGCCTTCCTGCAAAAACAGGGCGAGTCGCGCTATGCCCGCACGCTCGAGTTGCCGGCCACGCGCGGCAAGATCACCGATCGCAACGGCCTGGTTCTGGCGTCCTCGATGCCGGTCAAGGCGATCTGGGCCGTGCCCGAAGACGTGCTGAAAGCGCCGCGGGAACAAATCACGGCGCTGGCCGGTCTGTTGGAAATGAGCGAAGCCGACGTCCGCAAAAAACTCGACTCCGATCACAGCTTTGTCTATCTGAAGCGGCAGGTCGAACTCGACGTCGCCGACAAGATCGCCAAACTCGGCATTGACGGCATCGAGGCGCGCAAGGAATATAAACGTTTCTACCCGCAAGGCGAAGTCATGGCCCATGTGGTCGGCTTCACCAGCAGCGACGACGTCGGCCAGGACGGCATGGAGCTGGCCCAGCAGGCGACCCTGGTCGGCACGCTCGGCAGCCGGCGCGTGATCAAGGACCGGCTCGGCCATATCGTCGAGGACATCGAAGCGGTGCGCGAGCCGCACGACGGCAAGGATCTGGTGCTGTCCATCGATAGCAAGATCCAGTACATCGCCTTTTCCCAATTGAAGGAAGCGGTCGAAAAATACAAGGCCAAGGCCGGCGCCGTGGTCGCGCTCGACGTCAAGACCGGCGAAGTGCTGGCGCTGGCCAACTGGCCATCGTATAACCCGAATGACCGTCGCCTGCTGAGTGGCGCGCAGCTGCGCAACCGCGTCATGACCGATACCTTCGAGCCGGGCTCGACCATGAAGCCGTTTGCGGTCGCGCTCGCGCTCGATAGCAACCGCGTCACGCCGGCCACCACCTTTCAGACCGCGCCGGGCGCCATGGTCATCGGCGACCGCACGATTCACGATGCCCACTCCAAAGGCCTGCTCAGTGTGGCGCAGGTGATCCAGCACTCGTCCAATATCGGTACCGCGAAAATCGCGCTGCAAATGCCGGCCCGCGAAATGTGGGAAATGTTTACCAAGGTCGGCTTTGGCCAGCCGCCCAAATTCGGCTTTCCCGGCTCGGTCGCCGGCCGCGTGCGCCCGTATAAATCGTGGCGCCCGATCGAGCAGGCGACCATGAGTTATGGCCAGGGCATTTCGGTCTCGCTGATCCAGCTGGCGCGCGCCTACATGGTGTTTGCGCGCGACGGTGACATCATTCCGCTGTCGTTCCAGAAGGTCGGCGAAGCGCCGGTCGGGCAGCGCGTGATCAGTTCCAGGACCGCGCAAGAGATGCGTGAAATGCTGGAGATGGTGGTCAGCCCGGAAGGCACGGCGCCGAAAGCGCAGGTGCCCGGCTACCGCATCGGCGGCAAGACCGGCACCGCCTACAAGGTGGCCGGCGGCAAATACGACACGCACCGCTATATCGGGTCCTTCGTCGGCATGGCGCCGATGTCCAATCCGCGCATCATCATCGCCGTCATGATCGATGAACCGGGCGGCGTGCTGCACTTCGGCGGCGATATCGCCGCCCCCACTTTTGCCGCGGTTGCCGCCAATGCGCTGCGCGCCTTGAATGTACCGCCTGACTCGACCGTGACCAATATCATCATTCCAACCGAATCCGGGGAGGTCATGTGATCGCTACCTCGATACCGATGACGCCAGAGGCAATCAGCGCCTGGCTGCGGCAGTGCGCACCGGAGGCCCGGCTGTCGGCCAATTCGCGCAGCATCCGTGCCGGTGACGTATTTTTTGCGTTTGCCGGCCAGGATGGCGGCAACGACGGCCGCCAATATATCGCGCAGGCGATCGAGCAGGGCGCGGCGGCGATTCTGTGCGAAACGCGCGCCGGCAGTCCCGATCACTGGAACCATGACTGGACCCTGCCGCATCTGATGGTGCCCGATCTGCAGCAACAGGCCGGCTTCATCGCCAACCTGTTTTACGGCCGGCCCGATAACGCCATGTATACAATTGCCGTCACCGGCACCAACGGCAAGACTTCCTGCGCCCTATGGCTGGCGACGATCCTGTCGCGGCTCGGCGAGCCGGCCGCCGTGATCGGCACACTCGGCGTCGGCGTGCTGAAGTCGGCCGGCAGCCAGTCGTTCGAAGGCACCGGCTACACCACGCCGGATGCGGTGCAGCTGCAGGGCAAGCTCGAGCAGGTGCGCCAGGAGGGCGTGCGCTCGCTGGCGATCGAGGCTTCGTCGATCGGCCTGGCGCAAGGGCGTCTGAACGGCATGCACTTCGACGTTGCGGTATTGACCAACCTGACGCGCGATCACCTCGATTATCACGGCGACATGGAGGCCTATCGCGCGGCCAAGGCAAAACTGTTCGACTGGCCGGGCCTGCAGCACGCGGTATTGAACCTCGACGATGCGTTCGGCGTGCAGTTGGCGCACGATTTGCTGAGCCGCCGCGCACCGGCAGCCCGCCTGCCGGTCATCGGCTATACGCTTGGCGATGCGCACGCCGAAGGCGTGGCCGTGCTGCGCGCCAGCGAGATCCGCAGCCGCCATGCCGGCACCGACTTCCGGCTCGATTCGCCATTCGGCCAGGCCCAGGTCAAGACCCAGATGGTGGGACGCTTCAATATCAGCAACGTGCTGGCGGTGCTGGCGGTCCTGCTGGCCAAGGGCATGCCTTTGCGGGCGGCGGTGGCGGCGGTCGAGCAGCTGACGCCGGCGCCGGGCCGCATGCAGCAATTGGGCGGCATCGATGCGCCGATGATCATTGTCGACTATGCACATACTCCCGATGCCCTGGAAAAGACGCTGGCCGCGCTGCGTCCGGTGGCGCAGGAACGCGGCGGCCAGCTGTGGTGCGTATTCGGCTGCGGCGGCGATCGCGATCCGGGCAAGCGCGCCCAAATGGGGGCGATCGCCGAAGCGGCCGATCGCGTTCTGGTCACCAGCGACAATCCGCGCAGCGAAAATCCGCAGGCAATCATCGCCCAGATCCAGTCCGGCATGAAGGTCGAACCGCAGGCGGTCGAAGACCGCGCCGCCGCCATCTTGCTGGCCGTACGGCATGCTTCCAAGCTCGATGTGATTCTGGTGGCCGGCAAGGGGCATGAAACCTATCAGGAAATCAAGGGCAAGCGCCTGCCGTTTTCCGATGCCGAACACGCTTCGCTGGCGCTGGCTGCGCGGGCCACGATGATGAGGACCGATTGATGTACGCCACCCTCGCCCAATTATTGCCGCACCTGCCAGGCGCCCGTCTGCACGGCGCCGACCTCGCTTTCGACGGCGTCTCGACCGACAGCCGCAGCGTGGCCCCTGGCGCGCTGTTCGTCGCCTTGCGTGGCGAACAGTTCGATGGCCATGCGTTCGCGCTCGAGGTTGCCGCCAAGGGCGCGGCGGCGGTGGTGGTCGATACCGTGCCGGCTGGCCTGGGAGTGCCGGCGCTGGTCGTGCCCGACACCCTGGCAGCGCTCGGTCAGATTGCGCGCTACTGGCGGGTGCAGCATCAGTTGCCGGTAATCGGTGTGACCGGCAGCAATGGCAAGACCACGGTCAAGGAAATGATTGCGGCGATTCTGGCGGCGCAATACGGGCCTGAGGCCTGCCTGGCCACGCGCGGCAATCTCAACAATGAAATCGGCGTGCCGCTGACGGTGCTGCGTCTCGAGGCCAGCCACCGCGCCGCCGTGATCGAACTGGGCATGAACCATCCCGGCGAAATCGCGCGTCTGGCGGCGATTGCCCGGCCAACCGTTGCGGTCGTCAATAATGCCCAGCGCGAGCACCAGGAATTCATGGTCAGCGTCGATGCCGTGGCCCGCGAAAACGGCGCCGTGCTGGCCAGCCTGCCGGCCGGCGGCATTGCCGTCTATCCCGGCGACGATCCCTTCACGCCTTTGTGGCGCGCGCTGACCCACGGCGGCGCCGAAGGCAGTGTCGACCGCACTGCGCGGCGCAGCCTGAGCTTTGGCCTGACGGCCGATGTTGATGTCAGCTGCAGCCATCAAAGCAGTGCGTTCGGTAGCGATTTATTGGTGTCGATCAAGGCTGAGGGCGCCACGCTGCAATTTCCGGTGACGCTGGCCGCCGCCGGTTTGCACAATGTGCGCAATGCGCTGGCCGCCATCGCCGCCACCTACGCGGCCGGCATCGGCACCGCTGCGATTGCCGCCGGCTTGAATGCATTCGCTCCGGTACAAGGCCGTTTGCAAAAAAAACTTGGCAAGAGCGGTGCGGTCGTGATCGATGACACCTATAATGCCAACCCCGATTCGGCACGGGCGGCGATCGAGGTTTTGGCCACGGCCGGCGCGCCGCGCATTCTGGTGCTCGGCGACATGGGCGAAGTCGGTAGCGAGGGCGTCGCTTTTCATGAGGAAATCGGGCGTTATGCGGCGCAATGCGCGATTACCCAGCTGTTCGGCCTGGGACCGCTGATGGCGCATGCCTGTCGCGCGTTCGGCGCCGGCGCCCGCCATTGCGACAGCGTCGAACAATTGTATGCCGAGCTGGCGCCGGCGGCGCAGGCCGGCGCGACGGTATTGGTAAAAGGATCGCGCTTCATGAAGATGGAACGCGTGATCGCCGATTTGACTGCTGCCACCGAGTGCAGCGGTATTAACAAGGAAGTTCATTAATTATGTTGCTTTGGCTGGCCCAGTATTTCAAACAAGACATCGGTGTGTTACGGGTCTTTAACTTCATCACCTTCCGCGCCGTGTTTGCGACGCTGACGGCGCTGGCGATCGGCTTGTTCGCCGGTCCTGCCGTCATCCGCATGCTGCGCCGCCTGAAGGTAGGGCAAGCCGTGCGCCAGTATGGCCCTGAAACGCATCTGGTGAAATCGGGGACGCCGACCATGGGCGGGGTGCTGATCCTGATTTCGATCGCGATTTCGACGCTGCTGTGGTGCGACCTGTCGAATCGCCTGATCTGGCCGGTGCTGCTGGTCACGCTCGGTTACGGCGCAGTCGGCTGGGTCGACGATTACCGCAAGGTCGTGTACAAAAACCCCGAAGGCATGCGTTCGCGCGAAAAATTCTTTTGGCAATCGCTGATCGGCATCGTCGCCGCGCTCTACCTCGCATTTTCGGTCTCGGCGCCGACCACCGGCAAGGTGGTCGAGTTATTCGTCGCCTGGGTGCAGTCGGGTTTCAACCTGAACCTGCCGCCGAAAGCCGACTTGATCGTGCCTTTCGTCAAAACCATCAGCTATCCGCTTGGCGTATGGGGTTTTATCACGCTGACTTTTTGCGTCATCGTCGGCACCAGCAATGCCGTCAATTTTACCGATGGCCTGGACGGCCTGGCCATCATGCCGACCGTGATGGTCGGTACCGCGCTGGGCCTGTTTGCCTATCTGACCGGTAGCGCCACGTATTCGCGATATCTGTTCATCCCGCATATTCCGGGGGCCGGCGAGCTCCTGATTTTCTGCGGCGCGATGGCCGGTGCCGGCCTGGCTTTTCTCTGGTATAACGCGCACCCGGCGCAAGTGTTCATGGGCGATGTCGGCGCACTGGCGCTCGGCGGCGCGCTCGGCACCATCGCCGTCATCGTGCGCCAGGAAATCGTGCTGTTCATCATGGGCGGCATTTTCGTGGTCGAGACGCTGTCGGTGATTATCCAGGTGTCGTATTTCAAATATACCAAGAAGCGATTCGGCGTCGGCCGCCGCGTGTTTTTGATGGCGCCGCTGCATCATCATTTTGAACAAAAGGGATGGAAAGAGACCCAGGTCGTGGTGCGTTTCTGGATCATTTCCATGATGCTGGTGTTGTTCGGCTTGTCCACATTAAAGCTCAGATAATGGATTACGCAGGCAAACGCTTTCTGGTCCTCGGACTCGGAGAATCCGGTCTCGCAATGGCGCAATGGCTCGCCTATTGCGGCGCGACCGTGCGTGTTGCCGATACCCGCGACAATCCGGCCCGCCTGGCCGCCTTGCGCGAGCTGTTACCGCAGGTGCAGTTCGTGGCCGGACCGTTCGATGCCGCCCTGCTGGGCGACGCCGAAGTGCTGGCGCTGAGCCCGGGCCTGTCGCCGCGGCGCGAACTGGCCGCCATCGTGCCTGCCGCGCAAGCTGCCGGGGTGGCGATCTGGGGCGAAATCGAATTGTTCGCGCAGGCGCTGGCCGCTTTGCGCGAAGAAAAACAGTATGCGCCGAAAGTCATCGCCATCACCGGCACCAACGGCAAGACGACCGTCACCCGCCTGACCGGCCTGCTGTGCGAACGCGCCGGCCTGACGACGCAGGTGGCCGGCAATATCAGCCCGTCGGCGCTCGAAGTGCTGCGGCAAATGGTCGAGCACGATACGCTGCCGCAGGCATGGGTGCTCGAATTGTCGAGCTTCCAGCTGCATGCGACCTCGAGCCTGCAAGCCGATGCCGCCACCGTCTTGAATGTCACGCAAGATCATCTCGACTGGCACGGCAGCATGGAAGCCTATGCCGCCGACAAGGCGCGCATCTTCGGGCCGGCCACGGTACAGGTCTTGAACCGTGACGATGCGCTGGTCATGCGCATGGCCGAGCCGTCGCACACCGTCGTCACCTTCAGCGTGCAGCCGGTGCAGCAAGCCGATTGCTTCGGCCTGCAAAGCGAACGCGACGTGCTGTGGCTGACGACTGCCAGCGCCGAGGAGGACGGCCAGAAAAAACCACGCTCGGCCCGCGCCCGCGCCGAGGCCGCCGCCGCACTCGAAGCCGCGCCGATCATCGTGCAGCGCCTGATGCCGGCCGATGCCTTGCAAATCCGCGGCCAGCATAATGCCGCCAATGCCCTGGCGGCACTGGCCTTGTGCCGCGCCATCGGCCTGCCGCTGGCGCCGCTGCTGCACGGCCTGCGCGAATATCGCGGCGAACCGCACCGGGTCGAGGCAGTCGCCGCCATCGACGGCGTCGATTATGTCGACGACAGCAAAGGCACCAATGTCGGCGCCACGGTCGCGGCCCTGGTCGGTCTGGGGAGCGGCTTGCAGAATTCGCGCAAACTGATCCTGATTGCCGGCGGCGACGGCAAAGGCCAGGATTTTTCGCCGTTGGCGGTGCCGGTGGCGCGCCATGTGCGCAGCGTAATGCTGATCGGGCGCGATGCCGGCGCCATCGAGTCGGCCTTGCAGGATACCGGGGTCGCAATGCTGCATTGCCAGTCGCTGCCACAGGCGGTGCAGGCAGCGGCCGCCGCCGCCGAGGACGGCGATATCGTCTTGCTGTCGCCGGCCTGCGCCAGCATGGATATGTTCGACAATTACGCGCATCGCGCGCAGGTGTTCGTCGACGCCGTGCGCGCCATCGCTCTGGACAAGGGGCAGCTCGCATGAGACTCGCCCTTTCATCATTCATGAAATTGTTCGGCGGCGCCGGCAGCAAGCCGCTGGCCACGCATGCACGCCAATCGCAGATGACCAATTACGATCAGCCGCTGGTCTGGGTCATCATGCTGCTGTTGTTGCTGGGCGTGGTGATGGTGTATTCGGCCTCGATCAGCTTGCCGGACTCGCCCAAATACGCCAATTACAAGACCACGCATTTCCTGACGCGCCAGGCTTTGTTTGTCTGCGTCTCGCTGCTGGCGGCGCTGGTGGTGGTGCGCATTCCGGTTGCCACCTGGCAGCGCTGGGCGCCGTATATGTTTGCCGCCACACTGGTATTGCTGGCAGTGGTGCTGTTCCCTGGCATTAAGCACGTCAACGGCGCGCGGCGCTGGATTCCGCTCAAGATCTTCAATCTGCAGCCTTCGGAACTGATGAAACTGTTCATGGTGCTGTATGCGGCCGACTATACGGTGCGCAAGCAGGAATACATGCACAAGCTGACCAAGGGCTTTTTGCCGATGGCGCTGGCGGTCGGCGCAGTCGGCTTGCTGCTGCTGCTGGAACCGGACCTTGGCGCTTTTGGCGTGATCGTCTGCATCGCCATGGGCATTTTGTTTCTGGGCGGCATCAATGCGGTCTGGTTCGGCGGCATCGGCGCCATGCTGGTGTCGATTTTCGTGATGATCATCGCCTTTTCGAAATTCCGCCGCGAGCGCATCTTTGCCTATATGGACCCGTGGGTCGAGGAAAACGCGCTCGGCAAAGCCTACCAGTTGTCGCATTCGCTGATCGCCTTCGGCCGCGGCGAACTGTTCGGCGTCGGCCTTGGCGGCAGCGTCGAAAAACTGCATTACCTGCCGGAAGCGCATACCGACTTCCTGCTGGCCGTGATCGGTGAAGAGCTCGGTTTTGTCGGCGTGCTGGCGGTGGTGGCGATGTTTTACTGGATCGTCAAGCGCGCTTTCGAAATCGGCCGGCAGGCGATCGCCATCGACCAGACCTTCGCCGGCCTGACCGCGAAAGGCATCGGCATCTGGATCGGCGTGCAAACCTTTATCAATATGGCCGTCAATCTTGGCATCTTGCCGACCAAGGGCCTGACGCTGCCCTTGATGAGTTACGGCGGTTCCGGTGTCATGACCAATTGCGTCGGCCTGGCGATTTTGCTGCGCATCGATTATGAAAACCGGGTGCTGATGCGGGGAGGCCGGCTATGACGGCCAAGCGCCTGCTGATCATGGCGGCCGGTACCGGCGGCCATATCTTTCCCGGCCTGGCGATTGCGCAAACCATGCGCGAGCGCGGCTGGAGCGTGTCCTGGCTCGGGACCGAACACGGCATGGAGCAGGATCTCGTGCCAAAACGCGGCATCGAGCTCGACGCCATCGATTTTTCCGGCATGCGCGGCAAGGGACTGGCGCATACCGCGCTCGGCGCGCTCAAGCTGGCGGCCGGCTTTGTCAGCTGCCTGCGCATTCTCGGGCGGCGCAAGCCCGACGTCGTGCTCGGCATGGGCGGTTACGTGACGGTGCCCGGCGGCGCAATGGCGGCACTGCGCGGCACGCCGGTGGTGCTGGTCAACGCCGATGCCGCCCTGCTGCTGTCGAACAAGACCCTGGTGCCGCTGGCCAGGCGCGTGCTGTTCGGTTTTCCGGCCGAGTTCGGCCGCGCCGCCGGCAAGGCTCTGGTGACCGGCAATCCGGTGCGCCGCGAAATCATCGAATTGCCGGCGCCGGCGCCGCGCTATGCCGGACACAGCGGCCCTCTGCGCGTGCTGGTCCTCGGCGGCAGCCTCGGCGCGCGCGCCATCAACGAATGCCTGCCGGCGGCGCTGGCCCTGATCGCGCCGTCCGCGCGCCCGAGCGTGACGCATCAGGCCGGCAAGCAGCATGCCGACGGCTTGCGCGCCGCTTATGCGACAGCCGGGGTACAGGCCGAAGTGCTGCCCTTTATCGACGACATGGCAAGCGCTTATGCCAAGGCCGACCTCGTCATCTGCCGCGCCGGCGCGATCACGATTTCGGAATTGACGGCGGCCGGCATTGCCAGCGTTCTGGTGCCGCTGGTGGCCTCGACGACCAGTCATCAGCGCGACAACGCACGCTGGATGGCGCAGCAGAAAGCGGCGATTCATCTGCCGCAAAGCGAGATGACGCCACCTGCGCTGGCCGATTTATTGCAGAACACGACACGCACGGCCTGCCTGGCGATGGCGCAGGCAGCTTATGAGAACGGCCGACGCAACGCCAACGAGGCGATTGCCGAGGTGCTGGAAGAACTGGCAGGAAAAGTATGAAACATAAAGTCAAAAATATTTACTTTGTGGGCCCAAGCCGCGCGGCCGCGCGGCGCTCGTCGCAGCGTCTGTCTAGTGCGGATTTTAGCCGGGCCGCCAAAGAGAATCGCAGGCAGGAACGATGAAACATAAAGTTAAGAACATTCATTTTGTGGGCCCAAGCCGCGCGGCCGCGCGGCGCTCGTTTAACGCGGATTTTAGCCGGGCCGCCAAAGAGAATCGCAGGCAGGAACGATGAAACATAAAGTTAAGAACATTCATTTTGTGGGTATAGGCGGCTCCGGCATGAGCGGCATCGCCGAAGTATTGCTCAATCTCGGCTACAAGATTTCCGGCTCCGATATCGGCAGCAATGCCGCCACCCAGCGCCTGGCAAGTCTGGGCGCGGCCGTCATGCTCGGCCACGACGCGGCCTATGTTGCCAATGCCGATGCGGTCGTCACCTCGACGGCGGTGCGGGCCGACAATCCCGAAGTACTGGCGGCGCGGGCGCTGCAAATTCCAGTCGTGCCGCGCGCCATGATGCTGGCTGAACTGATGCGTTTGAAGCGCGGTATCGCGATTGCCGGCACGCATGGCAAGACCACCACCACCAGCCTGGTGGCCAGCGTGCTGGCGCAGGGCGGCTTCGATCCGACCTTCGTCATCGGCGGCCGCCTCAACAGCGCCGGCGCCAATGCCAAGCTCGGCAGCGGCGACTTCATCGTGGCTGAGGCCGACGAGTCCGATGCCTCGTTTCTCAATCTGCTGCCGGTCATCGAAGTCATTACCAATATCGATGAAGATCATATGGAAACCTATGGTCACGATTTCGGCTCGCTGAAACAGGCTTTCATCAAATTTACGACGCGACTGCCGTTTTATGGCCGCGTGATGCTGTGCATCGACGATGAAAACGTACGCCAGATCATTCCTTTCATTTCGCGTCCGATGACCACTTACGGCTTTCATCCCGAGGCCCAGGTGCGCGCCATCGATGCCCGCGCGGCCGGCACCCAGATGTTTTTCACCGTGGTCCAGAACGGCCATCCGGAACTGCCGGTGTGCCTGAACCAGCCTGGCATGCATAACGTCCAGAACGCCTGTGCGGCCGTGGCCATTGCGCGCGAGATCGGGGTCGACGACCGCGCCACGCAAAAAGGCCTGGCCGAATTTACCGGCGTTGGCCGCCGTTTCACGCGTTACGGCGAAATCAGGCTGGCCGGCGGCGCCAGCTTCGCGCTGGTCGACGACTACGGCCATCATCCGGTTGAAACCCGCGCCACGCTGGCGGCGGCGCGCGGCGCCTATCCGGGGCGGCGCCTGGTGCTGGCATTTCAGCCGCATCGCTATACCCGCACGCGCGATCTGTTTCTCGACTTCGTCAATGTGCTCGGCACGGCCGATGTGGTGGTGCTGGCCGAGGTCTATCCGGCCGGCGAGGCGGCAATTGCCGGCGCCAACGGCCGCGCACTGGCCGACGCCTTGCAGCAGGACGGCAAGGCAGAAACAATTTTCGTTCCGAATATCGGCGACATGGCCGATGCCATCGCCGCCATCGTCAAGGATGGCGATGTGGTCATCACGATGGGCGCCGGTTCGATCAACGGCGTCGTCGCCAAATTACAGCAGAAAGGTCAGGCCTGAACATGGAACAGACCGCAAAAAAATTAGGCAAGGTCGGGGTGCTGCTCGGTGGCCGCTCCGGTGAGCGCGATATCTCGCTGATGTCGGGCCAGGGCGTGCTGGCTGCGCTGCGCGCCAAGGGCGTCGATGCCCATCCCTTCGATCCGGCTGAGCGTTCGCTGGCGGAACTGGCGGCAGAAAAATTCGACCGCGTCTTCATCGCGCTGCATGGCCGCTTCGGCGAAGACGGCAGTTTGCAGGGCGCGCTGGAACAGCTCGGCATTCCTTACACCGGCAGCGGCGTGATGGCTTCCAGCATCTGCATGGACAAGGTCTATACCAAGATGATCTGGCTGGCGCACCAGTTGCCGACGCCGAAATACGCGGTCCTCGACGCCGCCAGCGAACTGGCGGCAGTGCCGGCGCAGCTGGGCCTGCCGCTGATCGTCAAGCCGCCGCACGAAGGTTCGACGCTCGGCCTGACCAAGGTCAAGGCGGCAGCCGACATGCCGGCCGCCTATGCGCTGGCAGCGGCCATCGATGCGCCGGTACTGGCCGAGGAATTCATCGCCGGCCGCGAATTCACGATCGCGATTCTGGGCAAGGGCAAGCAGGCGCGGGCGCTGCCCATTGTCGAGATCATCGCGCCGGACGGCAATTACGATTATCAGAACAAGTATTTCACCGACACCACCAAATACGTGTGCCCGGCCCATCTCAGTGCCGAACTGAGCGCCGAGATCGCGCGCCTGTCGGTTGCCGCTTACCGCGCGGCCGGCTGCGAAGGCTGGGGCCGGGTCGATGTCTTGCTGCGCGAGAGCGACCAGCGGCCGTATCTGCTCGAAATTAACACTTCGCCGGGCATGACCAGTCATTCGCTGGTGCCGATGGCGGCGCGCGCGGCCGGTATCAGTTATGAAGATCTGTGCGTCGAAATCGCCGCTTCGGCCGGCTTGAAGATGGCGCACGGGAAGGGGCAGTAAGCCGATGTGGCAAGACGCGCGCACCCTTAACGGCATCGCCAGCGCCCTGTTCGCGCTGGTCTTGCTGGCTTTGGTGGGCGCCGGTTTGTGGTGGGTGGCGCAGCGGCCGATGTTTACGCTGCGCGCGATTCGGGTCGAGAGCATGGATCAGGCCGAGTTGCGGCATGTGAACGCGCTGACGATACGCGGCAGCGCGCTGGCCAAGATCCGCGGCAATTTTTTTACCGCCAATCTGGAGTCGGTGCGCCAGGCGTTCGAATCGGTGCCCTGGGTGCGCCGGGCCACCGTGCGCCGCGACTGGCCGAATAAGCTGATCGTGACCCTGGAAGAGCATGAGCCGCTGGGGACCTGGGGCGATGAAGGACGGCTGTTGTCGGTCAAGGGCGATGTATTTACCGCCAACATGGCCGAAGCCGAAGAGGACGGGGCGCTGGCCGAGTTCGGCGGGCCGAGCGGCAGCGAAAAAGAAGTGGTGAACAAGTTTGCCGAATTTCGCACCTGGTTCGCCAAGGCGCAGCTGGAACCGACCTCGGTATTTTTATCGGGCCGTTACGCCTGGACTGTCAAGTTCAAGGATGGCATGAGCGTGGAATTGGGCACCGAGCAAAGCAGCACGACCTTGAAGGACAGGGTCGATCGTTTTACCAGTATTTATCCGCAGATGGCAGCGCATTTGCAAGGTCCGATCGAGAGCGCGGACATGCGCTATCCGAACGGACTGGCATTAAAAGTAGCAGGTTTGACCGCGGGTCTCGATAGTCAACACAAAAAAACAGTGAAAAAGTAGGCGTAAAACATGACAAAAGATGCGAAAAACCTGATCGTCGGCCTCGATATCGGCACCTCGAAAGTGGTGGCGGTGGTGGCCGAGGTAATGAGCGACGGCCGCCATGAAGTCATCGGCCTTGGCCAGCATGAGTCGCGCGGCCTGAAGAAGGGCGTGGTGGTCAATATCGAGGCGACCGTCGAATCGATTCAGCGGGCGCTCGAAGAGGCCGAGCTGATGGCCGACTGCAAGATCCGCAATGTCTATGCGGGCATTGCCGGCAGCCATATCCGCAGCTTCAATTCGAGCGGCATGGTGGCCATCAAGGACAAGGAAGTGTCGGCCGCCGATGTGGCGCGCGTGATCGAAACGGCGAAGGCGGTCAATATCCCGACCGACCAGCAATTGCTGCATACGGTGCCGCAGGAATTCATCGTCGACAGCCAGGAAGACGTGCGCGAGCCGATCGGCATGAGCGGCATTCGCCTCGAAGTGAAAGTGCATATCGTCACCGGCGCCGTGTCGGCGGTGCAAAACATCGTCAAATGCGTGCGCCGCTGCGGTCTGGAAGTGTCGGACCTGATTTTGCAGCCGATGGCTTCGGCCGACGCCGTCTTGACCATGGATGAAAGAGAACTCGGCGTGGTGCTGATCGACATCGGCGGCGGCACCACCGACGTCGCCGTGTTTTCCGAAGGCGCGATCCGCCACACCGCGGTCATTCCGATCGCCGGCGATCAGATCACCAATGATATTGCGATGGCGCTGCGCACGCCGACTTCGGAAGCCGAAGAAATCAAGTTGCGCTATGGGATGGCCAAGCAGGTGCTGGCCGATCCCGGCGAGTCGCTCGAAGTGCCGGGCCTCGGCGACCGTGGTCCGCGCACCTTGTCGCGCCAGGCGCTGGCGGCCGTGATCGAACCGCGCGTCGAAGAATTGTTCGCGCTGGTGCATCAGGTGGTGCGCGAATCGGGTTACGAAGAAGTGCTGTCGTCGGGCATCGTGCTCACCGGCGGCACCTCGATGATGGCCGGCATGGTCGAACTGGCCGAGGACATCTTCCTCAAGCCGGCGCGCCTCGGCACGCCCGAATATCGCGGCCAGCTGGCCGATGTCGTGCGCAGTCCGCGCTATGCGACGGTGCTCGGCTTGCTGCTGGAAGCGAAAAAACAGTATCTGCGCGGGCATATCGTGACGCGCCAGGAAGGATCGGTCAATGCGGTCTGGCAGCGCATGAAGGAATGGGTTTTGGGGAATTTCTGAGTTTTGTCCATAGATTTGAATGCGGTATTTTTTTAGTAATTTAGCTTAATTTTTTTGATATAAACCGCAGTTTTCAATCGCTAGGCGTCACGCCTTAAGCCGGTAGCGTAAGGCTTAGCGACTGAAAACTGCAACTTGACAGGAGCTCATCATGGAGTTTGATATGGTAGATCACGCAACACTCGGTACTGTCATCAAAGTCGTCGGCGTCGGTGGCGCAGGCGGCAATGCAGTACAACACATGATCAACAAAGGAGTGTCAGGCGTCGAGTTCATCGCTGCCAATACCGATGCGCAAGCATTGTCGACCTCCAATGCGGATAACATCATCCAGATCGGCAGTACCGGTCTGGGCGCCGGCATGAAGCCGCAGGTCGGCCGTCAGCTGGCCGAAGAATCGCGGGCCCGCATCGAAGACTCCTTGCGCGGTGCGCACATGGTGTTCATCGCCGCCGGCATGGGCGGCGGCACCGGCACCGGCGCCGCGCCGATCGTGGCCGAAATCGCCAAGAGCCTCGGCGCGCTGACGGTGGCGGTGGTCTCCAAGCCATTCTCCTACGAAGGCCAGAAGTGCATGGATATCGCCGACGAAGGTCTGGAAGCGTTGTCGATGCATGTCGATTCGCTGATCATCATCCTCAATGAAAAACTCGAGGAGATCTACGAGGACGACAGCATGATCGAATGGCTGCAGCACGCCGACGACGTCCTCAACAATGCGGTTGCCGGGATTGCCGAGATCATCAACGTGCCCGGTCATATCAACGTCGACTTCAACGACGTCAAGACCATCATGGGCGAGCAGGGCAAGGCCATGATGGGGACCGCCACTGCGGCCGGCGTCGACCGCGCACGCATCGCCGCCGAGCAGGCCGTGGCCTCGCCGCTGCTCGATGGCATCGACCTGTCGGGCGCGCGCGGCGTGCTGGTCAACGTCACCGCCAGCCGTGGCCTCAAGGGTAAGGAAATCAAGGAAGTCATGGCGGCGGTACGCGCTTTTGCCGCACCGGACGCCTCGATTGCACAAGGGATCGCCTACGACGACACGATGGGCGACGACATCCGCGTCACCGTGGTCGCCACCGGCCTCGGCCGCGCCAAGAAAAACATGCAGCTGGTGCAGACACCGATGCTGCGTACCGGTACCCACAACACGCCATTGATGGCGCAAGGGGCATCGACCACCATCGGCCAGGCCGGCATGACCATGGGTCAAAGCTATGACGCGCCGAAAGCGCCGGCAGTATGGCGCCGCGATTCGTCGGCTTCGGACCAGGTGCGGGCGCTGGAAAAAAATGGCATGGAAACCTATGACATTCCAGCCTTCTTGCGCAAGCAGGCCGACTAAGCAGGATTGCCACGCCGCCGACCAAAGCCAGCACCGGCTGGCGTCGGCTGCTGTCTGGCTTGTAGTTGATTTGCAGTTGACTTGCAGTTGACTGTACGGCACATCGGCACATCGGCGTTGTGCCTGACTATATGCGGCGATTGCCCTGCGCGCAGGCGTTTGGGCGGTCGTCAGCAAGAAAAAATAAAGTCAGGCATACTAGCTGCTGTCACCAGGCCGCACCTCGGTGCGGCCTATTTTTTTGTGCAATCAACTAGAGATAATAGAGGAGTCATACATGACAATTAAAATTGGTGATCGTTTGCCAGAAGGTAAATTGGCTGAATTCATCGATACCGAGACTGAAGGCTGCAAGCTCGGACCGAACCGTTTCGAAGTGACGGAACTGGTCAAGGGCAAGACGATTGCGATTTTCGGCGTGCCCGGTGCGTTTACCCCAACCTGTTCGGCGCAGCACGTGCCGAGCTATCTGGCCAATGCCGCCGCCTTGAAGGCCAAGGGCGTCGATGAAATCTGGTGCATCTCGGTCAACGATCCCTTCGTCATGGGCGCCTGGGGCCGCGAAGAAAAAGCCACCGGCATCATCCGCATGATGGCCGACGGCAGCGCCATCTACAGCAAGGCTCTCGGCCTCGATGCCGATTTCACCAAATTCGGCATGGGCGTGCGCTCCCAGCGCTATTCGCTGCTCGCCGTCGATGGCGTGGTCACGCAGCTCAATGTGGAAGAAGGCGGCCACTATGAAGTGTCTGGCGCGGAAACATTGCTGACCCAGATCGCATAATTTCGAATCGAAAGGCAGTGCTTAAGCTTGCCTTTGAGAATGGCCGCCTCGACCGAGGCGGCCATTTTTTATGTGGCGATGCCGACGCCGATCAGCTTCTCTGCTGGCGGGCCGTGATATCGGCCATGCAAGACACTCCAAGCAAGGGGCAGGCAGCGCGGTTCAAGCACGCGCTTCAAATACGCGGTTCAGACAGGTGTTCACACATTTTGTTACCAAAAGCCGACAAACTGATGCGGCGTCTGCCAGCACCCATTTTGCTAAGCGGATATAATTGACCTATGTTAAAACAACGTACTGTCAAAGAGCTCGTCAAGACAATTGGCGTCGGCCTGCACTCGGGCACCAAAGTGGAGTTGACCCTGCGTCCGGCCGCGCCCGACACGGGCATCGTGTTTCGTCGCGTCGATCTCGAGCCGCCCGTCACTTTCACGACCAGCGCGATGACGGTCGGCGATACCCGCATGGCCTCGACCCTGACCCAGGACGGCGCCAAGGTCTCGACTGTCGAGCATCTGATGTCGGCGTGCGCCGGCCTCGGTATCGACAATCTGTATATCGATGTGAGCGCCGAAGAAATTCCGATCATGGATGGCTCGGCCGCCTCGTTCGTATTCCTGCTGCAGCAGGCAGGCTTGCAAGAGCAAAATGCTGCGAAAAAATTCATTCGCGTGAAAAAAATGGTCGAAGTGCGCGAGGGCAAGGGCGCGGCCGAAAAATGGGCGCGGCTCGAACCATTCAATGGTTTCAAGCTCGATTTTTTCATCGAATTTAATCATCCGGCCGTCGACGGCACCAAACAAGGGGCGGTGGTCGATTTTGGCAAGGTGTCTTATGTGCGCGATGTCGCGCGGGCCCGCACCTTCGGTTTCATGCAGGATGTCGAAAGCCTGCGCGGCATCGGCCTGGCACGCGGCGGTTCGCTTGAAAACGCGATCGTCATGGATGAGTACCGTATCTTGAATAACGATGGCTTGCGCTACGAAGACGAATTCGTGCGCCATAAAATCCTCGATGCGATCGGCGACCTGTATCTGGTCGGCCACCCGCTGCTGGCCAGCTTTACGGCCTACAAGTCGGGCCACGGCTTGAACAATCAGTTGTTGCGGGCCTTGCTGGCGCAGCCCGACGCCTATGAAATCGTCACTTTCGACACGCTCGAATCGGCGCCGCCATCGTATGCGCGGCAGGCAGCGCGCGAGTGGGCCTTTAATTAAATTTAATCAATTAATTAAATTCTATTAATTGATTTTTATTTATTAGTTGCCATTCATTAAGCCGCACTCATTAAGCCGCACTATTAAGCCGCCCTGCGCGTCACGCCTGTCGATGGCGCGCCACCATGGCGGCAATTGCGGTCAGCAAGGCCCCATTTTGCGGCGTCCGTTCCAGGCTCCCTTCCAGCGCAGTCAAGGCCGTCAGCGCCTGATCGGGCAGCGTCAATTGCTTGCGAGTTAAGGTTTTTATTGCGGTTTTACCAACTTGCACTTTCAAGCGGATTGCGCTAACCTGCCATCCCAACTTGCTCAATTCATCCTGCAATTTCGGCAATTGCTGTTTGAGCTTGGCCGCCACGGCGGCGTTCGGTGTGGACAAGACTAATTGTCCATTTTCAAACTGCAAGATTTCGCAGCTCGTGAACATCGCTGGCAAGGTTTTTGCGCAATCTTTTTGCAGCGCCACCATGCGCGTGACTGCAGGCAAGAGCGCGGCCATTCGTTCGTTGGAACGCAAAAAGTCGGCGGCACCCTGCGCTCCGGCGCGCTGGGTGAATTGGCTGGTACGTGTAAAGGTAGAGGACATTGTTTTACCTTAGCACAGCCAGCGCAGAATGACGAGTCTGAGGATACGGCATGCAAATAATTGTGATGCACCCGCGCTTTTCGTGCGCCAAATCAGTCACCTTGCGCACCTGGCATTTGTGCGTATTGGGATTGTGCCTGGTGTTGCTGGCGGCGACCATGGCGTGCGGACTGTATTTTTTGACATTGCGTTATGCCGATGACTTGAAGTTGCCTTTTGTGCAAGGCATGGCCGCCTCTTCCGCGCAAGACGGCACCAGCCGACAAGACAGATATCTGAAGGAAAACCTGGCCGTCATGGCCGTCAAGCTCGGCGAAATGCAGGCCCAGCTGGTGCGCCTCGATGCGCTCGGCGAGCGCGTGCAGGGCCTGTCGGGCGTAAAGCCTGAAGAATTCAATTTCAAAGAGCGTCCCGGGCGCGGCGGGGCTGAACCGAGCGGCCTGCACGCCGGCCAGCCCTTGTCGATGAGCCAATTCGCGCAAGCGCTGGCCGCGATGTCGCGCGACGTCGAACACCGCGCCGACTACATGAATGTGGTTGAAACCGCATTAATGACAAATAAGATCAAATCGAAGCTGTTGCCGACTATTTTGCCAGTCAATGTCAGCTATAACGCTTCCAGTTTCGGTTGGCGGCTCGATCCGTTTACCGGCAATAACGCATTTCACGAAGGGGTCGACTTTGCCTCGCCGAACGGCACGCCGATCGTGGCGGCGGCCGGCGGCGTGGTGATTGCGGCCGAATTCCATTCGCAATTCGGTAACACGATCCAGATCGACCACGGCAATGACATCGTCACGCGCTATGCCCATGCTTCGCGCCTGTATGTCAAGGTCGGCGACATCGTCAAGCGTGGCCAGCATATAGCCGATATCGGCTCGACCGGACGTTCGACCGGCTCGCATCTGCATTTCGAAGTGCACGTCAAGGGTGTTGCGCAAAATCCGCATAAATTCCTGTCTGCCGGTGCGGATCTGGCCAAGATTGCGGGGCTGGGGCTGAATAAATAGGGATATGAGGCTGATCAGCCCTTGAGATTGCTGCCGATAAGCCCAATCTTATGATGCTGGCATGATAAAATCACGTTTTTCAGCCATCAGCCGCACACATTATGCGGACTCCGCCGGGTGTTCAACTAGTCGGGCAGAGTCTTTTTTTACGGCGTTTTTTCAAGAATTCAAGCATGTCATTATTGACCCAGATTTTCGGTAGCCGCAACCAGCGTCTGCTTAAGCAATACCAAAAAACCGTGCGCGAGATCAATGCGCTGGAAACGACAATTGAAAAGCTCTCGGATGCCGAGCTGCAGGCGATGACGCCGGCGTTCAAGGCGCGTCTGGAGCAGGGCGCGACGCTCGACAGCATCTTGCCGGAAGCGTTTGCGGTCTGCCGCGAAGCGAGCCGGCGCGTGCTGAAAATGCGCCACTTCGATGTGCAGATGATCGGCGGTATGACTTTGCACCATGGCAAGATTGCCGAAATGGGCACAGGCGAAGGCAAGACGCTGATGGCGACCCTGCCGGCCTACCTCAATGCCTTGTCGGGCAAGGGCGTGCACGTGGTCACGGTCAACGATTACCTGGCGCAGCGCGATGCCGAGTGGATGGGCAAGCTGTACGGCTGGCTGGGCCTGACGACCGGCGTCAACCTGTCGCAGATGGAGCACGATGCCAAGCAGGCCGCTTACGCCTCCGACATCACGTACGGCACCAATAACGAATTCGGTTTCGATTACCTGCGCGACAATATGGTGTTCGAAGCGCCTGACCGCGTCCAGCGCGGCCTCAATTTTGCGATCGTCGATGAAGTCGACTCGATCCTGATCGATGAAGCGCGCACGCCTCTGATCATTTCCGGTCAGGCTGAAAACCATACCGACCTGTATTACAAGATCAATCAAGTGCCGCGCCTGCTGACGCTGCAGATCGGCGAAGATACGCCGGACGGCAAGAGCAAGGTCGAAGTTCCGGGCGACTACACCAAGGATGAAAAAAGCCATCAAGTCTTGCTGACCGAAGCCGGCCACGAAAAGGCCGAGCAGATCCTGACCGACATGGGGCTGCTGGCGCCGGGCGCCTCGCTCTACGATGCCGCCAACATCACGCTGATCCACCACTTGTATGCAGCCTTGCGCGCGCACGCGCTGTACTTCAAGGATCAGCACTATGTGGTGCAAAACGATGAAGTGGTGATCGTCGACGAATTTACCGGCCGCCTGATGACGGGCCGCCGCTGGTCCGACGGCTTGCACCAGGCGGTCGAAGCCAAGGAAGGCGTACGGATCCAGAACGAGAACCAGACGCTGGCCTCGATCACGTTCCAGAACTATTTCCGCATGTATACGCGCCTGTCCGGCATGACCGGTACGGCCGATACCGAAGCCTACGAATTCCAGGAAATCTACGGCCTGGAAACGGTCGTCATTCCGCAAAACCGGCCGCTGCAGCGCAAGGACCGTCAGGATCAGGTCTACAAGAGCGCCGCCGACAAGTACAATGCGATGCTGGTCAATATCAAGGATTGCTACGAGCGCGGCCAGCCGGTTCTGGTCGGCACCACCTCGATCGAAAATTCCGAATTATTGTCGGGCATCCTGACCAAGGCCGAGTTGCCGCATAATGTCTTGAACGCCAAGCAGCATGCGCGCGAGGCGGAAATCATCGCCCAGGCCGGCCGTCCGAAAATGATCACGATCGCCACCAATATGGCCGGTCGCGGTACCGACATCGTGCTCGGCGGCAATGTCGAAAAACAGATCCAGATCATCGATGCCGACGACAGCCTGGCCGACGACGCCAAGGCGGCGCAGGCCCAGGTCTTGCGTGAAGAATGGCAGTCGCTGCACGACCACGTGGTGGCGGCCGGCGGCTTGCACATCGTCGGCACCGAGCGCCACGAATCGCGGCGCGTCGACAATCAATTGCGCGGCCGATCCGGCCGTCAGGGCGATCCCGGCTCTTCGCGCTTCTACCTCTCGCTCGACGACGCCCTGCTGCGCATTTTTGCCGGCGACCGCTTCCGCGCGATCATGAACCGCTTGAACATGCCCGATGGCGAGGCGATCGAGGCCGGCATGGTGTCGCGCGCCATCGAATCGGCGCAACGCAAGGTCGAGGCGCGCAACTTCGACATCCGCAAGCAATTGCTCGAATATGACGATGTGGCCAACGATCAGCGCAAGGTCATCTACCAGCAGCGCAATGACTTGCTGGAAGCCGAAGATATCGGCGAATTGATTGCCTCGCTGCGTACCGGCGTATTTACCGACATCGTGTACAGCTATGTACCGAAAGAAACCGTCGAAGAGCAGTGGGACATCCCGGCTCTGCAAGCCTTGCTGGCCAGCGAATGGCAGCTCGACGTGCCGCTGACGGCAATGCTGGCCGAAAAGAACGACTTGATCGACGAAGACATTCTCGAGGCGGTCGTGGCGGCGGCCAATGCCTTGTACGATTCGAAGATCGAGATCGTCGGCCGCGAAGCGTTCAACGGTTTCGAGCGCAACGTGATGTTGCATAGCCTCGACAGCCACTGGCGCGAACATCTGGCGGCGCTCGACCATTTGCGCCAGGGGATTCATCTGCGCGGCTATGCGCAGCAGAATCCTAAGCAGGAATACAAGCGCGAAGCGTTCGAACTGTTCGGTCATATGCTCGACATGATTCGCGACGACGTGATCAAGACCATCATGACGGTGCGGATCCAGTCGCGCGAAGAAATCGACGCCCATGAAGCCGAGCTGGCTGAAGCAAAAGTGCAGAACGTGCATTACCAGCACACCGATTTCGACGGCGAAGCCGCTCCTGAAGAATTGCTGGCGCCGACTGCGCGTCCGGCCGAGGAGCAGGCGCCAAGGCCGCAGGTGGCAGTCAGCAGCAAGGTCGGCCGCAACGATCCATGCCCTTGCGGCAGCGGCAAGAAATACAAGCAGTGCCACGGCCGTCTGGCATAAGTGTGGCATAAGCTGAGTGACATAAGCTGCGTGGCATAAGCGGCATGGCCCAAGCTGCCGTGCTTGACGCAATAAAAAACCGCCTGTGTTGCAGGCGGTTTTTTTTCGTCCCCGTTTTCGCGCGCGGTGCGCAGCCTTGCCGGCGCGGCCTATTCGCCGTCGGCGCCCGTTTTCGAACTGGCCGGCAGCGCCATGCCGACCCGCCAGGCCGACGACAGCGCCTGGCCTTCTTCGATCTGCGCCTTATTCATGTGCTTGACCAGCGCCGTGCGCTGGTCGAAGGCATTGCTGGAGCCGGAGGCGGCCGCCAGATTCCAGAGCATGTAGGCGATGACGAGGTCGCGCGGCATGCCGCCGGCATGGTGGCGGTACATCAGGCCCAGCAGGTACTGGGCCTCGGCGTGCCCCTGTTCGGCGGCCTTGCGAAACCAGCTGACGGCCAGCGCGTAGTCCTGCGGCACGCCCTGGCCCGTGTAATACATCGACCCGAGAATGTACTGGGCATCGGCCTTGCCCTTGCCGGCGGCGATCTGCTGCCAGGCTGCCGATTGCCGGTAATCCTGCGGCACGCCGCGGCCGGTGTAATACATCAGGCCGACCATATACTGCGCATCGGTGAGGCCGGCCTTGGCCAGCGGTTTCAGTTCGCGCATCGCGACCACGTAATTTTTGGCCGTATAGGCGGCGATGCCTTCCTTATAGCCGGCGACGGCCGGCATCTGAACGGCCATCGCCAGCGTCATCCCAAGTAGTATTTTCTTCATTGTTTTTATGCAAAAATGAATTTTTTGACGGTGGCGTGCCTGTCGCCGGCACTCCTGTCCTTGGCCTTCATTTCCAGCTGACCTTGCCCATGCTGTTGACGGTGACATTGCGTTCGGCCGGCTGGCCATAGACGGTGACCGAGCCGAGCCCGTTCAGCGTCAGGTGGACGCTGGTTTTGGCATAGACGGTGGCGTTGCCCAAGCCGTTCAGATTGAGGTTGACGTTGTCGCTCACCAGCGGCTTGGCGTCGAGATTGCCGACCCCGCTCAGGTCTGCCTGTAATTTGCGGGTCTGGCCGCTGAGCGCGACGCGGCCCAGTCCGGGGTGGTGAATCGTCACCAGTTCGCTGTCGCCGGCATTGATGTTGAGGTCGCCGACGCCGCCCAGGCGGGCCGTGAGCTGCCTGTACTGCCCTGAAAAATTGATCGCGCCGACACCGTCGAGCGACAGATTCATGGTTTCGCCGCTAAAGCCGCTAATGTAACTTGGGCCGACGCCGCATGAAATGACTTCCCGCAATGAAGGCAGCGTCAGTTCGATGCGCACCACCTGGCCCTTGCCGAAGCCGGTGTGCACATTGTGCAGCTCGGCGCCGATATGCAAGACGTCGCCGCTTTGCTCGGTGCTGACATTGGGCAGATAGCGCTGCTCTGCAAACACCGTCAGGGCCGGCGTTGCGCCCTGTTTGATGCGCACGCCGATCGGGCCGTCAATATTGATGCGCGTGATGCGGGCATCGATCGGACGGCTCTCGGAAGCCATTTCGGCGGCGCGGGCGGCCGGGATCGCCAGGGTGCCGATGGCGCACGCCGCCAGCACTATGGTGAGGAATTTTTTCATCTGCAGACTCCCTTGGTTTGCTCTGGCCAATTCTAGCGCGATTGGGCCGTGGTTTCGAGCCAGTGCTGTGCGCGAATTATGCCTGATGTTTGGCCGGCGCCAGGCGCTTGGCGGTGATGGTGACTGTTTGCAGGCCATCGACTTCGCTCACTTGCGCCGTCGCTGCCGGAGCACGCGGTGCGGCGGCGTTTGCGGTAGCGACCGTGCTGGCATAGGCGGCGCTGCCGAAAATGATGACGCTGGCGATGAAAATGGCTTCCATGTGTTTGGCGATGTTCATGATGACTCCTGACTGTGGGTTGGGCTGCTGTTTATCTGGCCTTGGTATGATTGAACTGTAGCGATGGCGGCCCGGCAGTGCCATCGGAATGCGACGAACTGCATTTTTGGCGGGCCAGCCTACCAAAAACGCCAGCTGAGCGCCGATCCGGGCGCCGGCGCCGCTTTGTCTGCATGCCGCCGTGGCACGAGCGGCTGCTTGGCTTACAATAGCGCTTTATTCTTTTACCGCAGATTATTCCTATGGCTGTCAATCTCCCTTTGCCCGTCGCCGCCGACCTTAAACCGATTGCCGGCGTCGATATCGGCTATGCCATGGCCGGCATCAAAAAAGCCAACCGCAAGGATGTGCTGGTCCTGAAGCTGGCGCCCGGTGCCACCGTGGCCGGCGTGTTTACCACCAACCGTTTTTGCGCCGCGCCGGTCCAGGTCAGCCAGGCCCATCTGGCGCTGGCCAGACGCGGGCAGGCGCCGATCCGCGCGCTGCTGGTCAATACCGGCAATGCCAACGCCGGCACCGGCGAGAGCGGCCTGGCCGATGCCCGTGCAAGCTGCGCCGCGCTGGCGCAATTGCTGGGCTGTCAGGCCGAGCAAATCCTGCCGTTTTCGACCGGCGTGATCCTCGAGCCGCTGCCGCTGCAACGCCTGGTGGCCGGCTTGCCGCAAGCCGTCGCCGGCCTGACGGCGGACAACTGGTATAACGCGGCCGAGGCGATCATGACCACCGATACCCAGCCCAAGGCGGCTTCGCGCACGCTGCAAATCGCCGGCAAGACCGTGACGCTGTCGGGCATCAGCAAGGGCGCCGGGATGATGAAGCCGAACATGGCGACCATGCTCGGGTTTGTCGCCATCGACGCCAAGGTGGCGCAGCCGGTGCTCGACCGCATGGTCAAGCAGGCTGCCGACGGCTCGTTCAATTGCATCACGGTCGATGGCGACACCTCGACCAACGACTCCTTCATGCTGATCGCCAGCGGCACCGGCCAATTGGCGGTTGACGATGCCGCCAGCCCCGAATATGCGGCGCTGGCGCAAGCGGTGACCGAGTTTTCACGTTCGCTGGCGCAAATGATCGTGCGCGACGGCGAGGGCGCGACCAAATTCATCACCGTCACGGTCGAAGGCGGCACCAGCGTCGAGGAATGCCGCAAGGTCGCCTACTCGATCGGTCACTCGCCGCTGGTCAAGACGGCTTTTTTTGCCAGCGATCCGAATCTGGGCCGCATTCTGTGCGCCATCGGCTATGCCGGCATCGCCGATCTGGATGTCTCCAAGCTCGACCTGTATCTCGACGATGTGCTGGTGGCGAAAAACGGCGGCCGCAATCCCGATTATCTGGAAGCCGACGGCCAGCGCGTGATGCAGCAAAGCGAGATCACGATCCGCGTCACGCTCGGCCGCGGCAGCAGCGCCGCCACGATCTGGACCTGCGATCTGTCGCACGAGTACGTGACGATCAACGCCGATTACCGTTCTTGATTCCTTTTCCGATGTGGGCCAGCCAATGACACAATTGGAGCAATTTTTGCACCGCGCTGAAGCCTTGCTGCACCGCCTCGAGGCAATTTTGCCGGCGGCGGCGCCGGTGCCGGACTTTGCGGCGGCGCCGGCTTTTCGCTGGCGTACGCGGGGCGGTGCCGGTTTTTTGCAGCCGGTGCCGCATATCGCGCCGATCGCGCTGTCGGATCTGCACAATATCGCACCGCAAAAAAGCCAGATCGAACAGAACACGCGCCAGTTCGTCGCCGGCCGCCCGGCCAACAATGTCTTGCTGACCGGCGCCCGCGGCACCGGCAAGTCATCCCTGATCAAGGCTTGCCTGAACCAGTTCGCCGCCGATGGCTTGCGCCTGATCGAAGTCGATAAAAGCGATCTGGCCGATCTGGCCGACATCGTCGACCTGGTGGCGGCGCGGCCTGAGCGCTTCATCATTTTTTGCGACGACCTCTCGTTCGAAGAAGGCGAAAGCGGCTACAAGGCGCTCAAGGTCGCGCTCGACGGCAGTATTGCCCAGCAGTCCGACAATGTCCTGATCTATGCCACCTCGAACCGCCGTCATCTGCTGCCCGAGCGCTCTTCCGACAACGCCAGCTATGTGCATGGCGAGGATGGCGATTTGCATCCGGGCGAGACGGTCGAGGAAAAAATCTCGCTGTCCGAGCGTTTCGGCCTGTGGATCTCCTTTTATCCGTTCCGCCAGGACGATTATCTCGAGATCGTCGCCCACTGGCTGCGCAGCTATGCCTGCGACGAGGCCAGCATCGCCGCCGCCCGCGACGAGGCCTTGCGCTGGGCCTTGCAGCGCGGCTCGCGCTCGGGTCGCGTGGCCTGGCAATTCGCGCGCGACTTCGCCGGCCGGGCGCGCTCTTGACGACGGCCGCAAACGCGCCGGTGGTGGTCGCGGTCGGCATCCTGATGCGGCCGAACGGCGACGTCTTGCTGGGCCAGCGGCCGGCCGGCAAGCCGTATGCCGGTTACTGGGAATTCCCCGGCGGTAAAGTCGAGCCCGGCGAGACTCTGTTCGAGGCCTTGCGCCGCGAATTTCTCGAGGAGCTAGGCCTGACCATCGTCAGCGCCGAGCCCTGGTGCTGCGTCGAATACGTCTATCCGCATGCGCATGTGCGCCTGCATTTTTACCTCAGCCGGCAGTGGCTGGGCGAGCCGCAAAGCCTGGAAGGGCAGGCGTTTGCCTGGCATGGCGCCGATGGCACGCGCGCGCTGTCGCCTCTGCTGCCGGCCACCATTCCACTGCTCGAATGGCTTGATCCGCTGCGTCTGCTGCCCGATGCGCGGGCCACGCGCCATTGCTGAAGGCATAAAAATTGCTTGTAAGATAGTCTATTATTTATCATTTGCAAGGAATTCGTAGTGAAAATCATCGTTTTGGGTAGCGGCGTCATCGGCACCACCTCGGCTTATTACCTGGCCCGCGCCGGCCATGAGGTGACGGTCATCGATCGCCAGCCGGCGGCCGGGCTGGAAACCAGTTTCGCCAATGCCGGCGAAGTCTCGCCCGGCTATGCCACGCCGTGGGCCGGACCGGGGATTCCGCTCAAGGCCATCAAATGGCTGATGATGCGCTACAGCCCGCTGGTGGTGCGGCCCAAGCTCGATCCGCAAATGTGGCGCTGGCTGTTCGAAATGCTGCTTAACTGTACCCACAGCCGTTTCGAGGTCAACAAGGGCCGCATGCTGCGCCTGGCCGAATACAGCCGCGACTGCATGATCGCGCTGCGGGCCGAGACCGGCATCGCATACGACCAGCGTACCCAAGGGACTTTGCAGCTGTTCCGCAGCCAAAAGCAGGTCGACAGCGCCGGTCAGGACATGGAAATACTCAAGCGCTATGCGGTGCCGCACACCCTGCTCGGGGCTGACGCCTGCCTGCAGGCCGAACCGGCCCTGGCCCATGTGCGCGGCAAGTTCGTCGGCGGTTTGCTGTTGCCGGGCGATGAGACCGGCGACTGCTTCAAGTTCACGCAGGCGCTGGCCGGCATGGCCGAAGGCCTGGGCGTGCAGTTCAAATACGGGGTCGAGATCGAGCGCCTGCAATGCGAGCAGGGAGAGATCACCGGCGTGGTCACCTCGAACGGCATCTTGAATGCCGACCGCTTCGTGCTGGCCCTGGGCAGTTATTCGCCCTTGCTGCTCAAGGATGTCGGCCTGCGCATTCCCGTTTATCCGGTCAAGGGCTATTCGATCACGATGCCGATTGCCGATGCCGCCTGCGCGCCGGAATCGACAGTCATGGACGAGACCTACAAGGTGGCGATCACGCGTCTGGGCGACCGTATCCGGGTCGGCGGCACGGCCGAGATCGCCGGCTACGACCTGGCGCTGCGCGAGAGCCGGCGGCAGACGCTCGTGCATAGCGTGAGCGACCTGTTTCCGGGCGGCGGCATGATCGACCAGGCCGAATTCTGGACCGGTTTGCGGCCGATGACGCCGGACGGCACGCCCGTGATCGGACCGACGCGTTACCGCAATCTGTTCCTCAATACCGGGCACGGCACGCTTGGCTGGACCATGGCCTGCGGTTCGGCCAAAATGCTGGCCGACCTGATGTCGGGGATGACGCCGGCGATTGCCACCGATGGCATCTTCATGGACCGTTATGCGGCGTGAGCGGGGCTGGAGCGGGGGGCGGGCCTGAAGCGGGTCTGCTTCGGGTGCGTCGGCAGAAAATAGGCGCGGGCTTGTTGTCTTGGCGGGGGCGCGCGGTTCAGGCCGTGTCGTCGCCGTCTTCGTCGCTTGGCGCGGCGACCGGGATCACGTATTTTTCATTGGCCCAGGCGCCGAGGTCGATCTGCTTGCAGCGGTTGCTGCAAAACGGACGATAAGTGTTTATTTCGGTCCATTCGACCTTGGTCCCGCAAGTGGGGCAATCAACGACAACCATATTTCACGATCAATTCAATCAAATTTTAAAAATTACACAGCGTCAGCACAAACGGGATGTCGGTTTCGAGCGGTTTCGGTTTCATGTCGCCGCATTGCGAGGTAAAGCGCACCCACAGCATGTATTTATTGGCCGAAATTTCGGGAATCGCGCCGAGGCTGCTATCGAGCTGCAACTTGAGCATCTGGAAGATCTTCCCTTGAAGCATTTGTTGATAACTGCCTGCATTGGCAATCATCTTGACCGGACTGCCGGAATCGCGCAACAGGCGCAAGACCAGCGCGATTGCTTCAAATAAAGGCTCCATCGGTGCAAACCACTGCTGGATATCGTTGAAACGCTGCTCGGCACTGCGTTTTTGCCAGGCATAATACGACGGCAAATCGAATTCGCAGGCGCCGCCGGGGATGATGGTGCGGCCGCGTATGCTCATCAGCCATTCATTGTCGCGGATATTCTGCCCGGTCTTGCCCTGGGCGCCGACCAGGGCGGCGGTGACCGTTTCCAGCTCGTTCAGCACGGCATCGAGTGCGTCGGCCTGGACATTCGGATTGGTTTTGTACGCTAACAAACTCTGGCGCTGACGCTCCAATTCCTGTGCCAGATCCGATTTCAAATCGGCGCGACCTGCCACTTCCAGCATTTCGAAAATGGTGGCCAGGGCCACATGATGCTGGAACGGATGCTCCTGGAATAAAAAGAACTTGAATTTCTGGTAAAGGTCTTCCAGCCGCAACAGGGTACGAATTCGTTCGTTGAATGGGTATTCGTAGACGATCAAAATAGCATCCCTTTTTAGGTCAACTTAAAACAATTCCGTGATTTTGTATCATGCAGCGAAAAATTACAAATGCTCTCTGCGATATTCAGCGGGCTTTCGCAAATTCTAGATATAAATCGTGTAATTGCGCGATTTGCGGCAGCAAAGCCGCCAGATTTCCATTGTTTTCGATGATATCGTCGGCCCGCGCCCGGCGCTCGGCGCGGCTGACCTGATGCGCCATGATGGCTTGCACCTGGCCCGCGCTCAGGCCGCTGCGCGCCATCACGCGTTCGATTTGCAAGGCTTCGCTGCAATCGATCGCCAGAATGCGGTCGACTTGCCAGATGCTCGATTCGAGCAAAAGCGGCACCACCAGCATCACATAGGCGCCGTCGGTCGCAGCGGCGATGCGCACGGTTTCGCTGCGGATCAAGGGATGCAAAATCGCTTCGAGCTGCGTTTTGCGGCCGGCGCCGGCCGCGCGCTGGGCTTCGCTGCCGTCGCCGAACACATGGGCGCGCATGCGGGCGCGGTCCAGCGCGCCGTCGGCCGTGATGAAATCGGCGCCGAACTGGGCGGCGATGGCCGCCATCGCGGCACCATGCGGCGCCGTCAACTGGTGGGCAATGGCGTCGGTATCGACTACCGCGGCGCCCAGTTCGGCAAACGAACTGGCCACCGTGCTCTTGCCGCAGCCGATGCCGCCGGTCAGGCCGACGCAAAAGCGGGCAATGCCGGGATGGCGTGGCGTCGGCCCTGCGTCCTGGGCGGCGGGCCTGCTCATGACAGCAGGCCCAGCGTCAGCTGGCCCAGCGCTTTCCCATACAGCAGCGTGATGAGGCCGGCCGCCGCCAGATACGGACCGAAGGGAATCGGATTGTCGCGTCCGCGTTTGGCAAAGACCATCAGGCTGATGCCGACCACGGCCCCGACCACCGACGACAGCAAGACGATGGTCGGCAGCATGGCCCAGCCGAGCCAGGCGCCGAGCGCGGCCAGCAGTTTGAAGTCGCCATAGCCCATTCCTTCCTTGCCCGTAATTAATTTGAAGGCCCAGAAAATCAGCCACAGGCACAGATAGCCGGCGGCGGCGCCGATCACGGCATCGGCCAAAGGCACGAAAGTGCCGTTCAGGTTGACCAGCAGGCCGCACCACAATAGCGGCAGCGTCAAATCGTCGGGCAAGAGCTGGGTGTCGTAATCGATGCACGTCATGGCGATCAGCAAAAAGACGAACAGCAGGGCGGCGAGGCCGGCCAGGCCGCTGCCGAAGTGCCACACCAAGAGCGCCGAGAGGGCGCCGCTGACCAGTTCGACCGCCGGATAGCGCAGCGAGATCGGCGCCTTGCAGGCGCTGCATTTGCCGCGCAGCGCCAGATAGCTGACGACCGGGATGTTTTCCAGCGCGCCGATCATGTGGCCGCAGTGCGGGCAGGCCGAGCGCGGCGCCACCAGCGTGTAGGCATCCTGGTGCGGCAGCGGCGCCCCGCTTTCATGGGCCACGTAATTGTCGGAATCGCGCTGCATCATCTTGGGCAGGCGATGAATGACGACATTGAGAAAGCTGCCGATCAGCAAGCCGAACACGGCCGCGACAATTGTCGGCAGCAGGCTGCCCGGTGCTGCAAACAAGACCAAATCCATCATCAGACAACTGCTCCCAGTTTGAAAATCGGTAAATACATGGCGACCACCAGGCCGCCGATCAAGATCCCGAGGATGGCCATGATCAAAGGCTCCATCAGCGACGACAGCGAAGCGACCGCGTCGTCGACCTCTTCTTCGTAAAAATCGGCGACCTTGCCCAGCATGGCGTCGAGCGAACCCGATTCTTCGCCGATCGACACCATTTGCGTGACCATGTTCGGAAACACGCCGGCGTTCTGCATGGCCACCGTCAGGCTGGTGCCGCTGCTCACTTCGTTCTGGATCTTGCGCGTGGCGTCGAGATAGACGGCATTGCCGGCTGCGCCGCCGACCGAGTCGAGCGATTCGACCAGCGGCACGCCGGCGGCGAACATGGTCGACAGCGTGCGGGTCCAGCGGGCGATGGTCGCTTTCCTGATCACTTCGCCGAAAATCGGGGCTTTGAGCAAGGTCCGGTCCATGACGCGCTGCATCTGCGGCGAGCGGCGCCAGGCCTGGAAGAAGAAGTAGATCGCGCCGCCGATCAGGCCGAAAATGGCATACCAGTATTTGACGAAGAAATCGGAAATCGCCATCACGATCAGGGTCGGCGTCGGCAGGTCGGCGCCGAAGCTCTTGAATACTTCCTTGAAGGCAGGCACCACCCAGATCATGATGACGGCGGTGACGATGAAGGCCACGGCCAGGATGGACATCGGATAAAACAGCGCCGACTTGATCTTGCCCTTGATGGCAATCGTCTTTTCCTTGTAGATCGCCAGGCGCGTGAGCAGGTCTTCGAGGATGCCGGCCTGTTCGCCGGCCCCTACGAGGTCGCAAAACAGGGCGTCGAAATACAGCGGATACTTGCGAAAAGCCTGGTTCAGGCTGGTGCCGGTCTCGATATCGGCGCGCAAGTCGAGCACCAGCTTCGACACCGAAGGGTTGGCGTGGCCCTTGCCGACGATGTCGAACGATTGCAGCAGCGGCACGCCGGCCTTCATCATCGTCGCCAGCTGGCGCGTGAACAGCGAGATATCCTTGTCGGTGATTTTTCGGCCGCTGCGGAAATTCTTCTTTTTGATCTTGCTGACCAGGATGCCCTGGCGGCGCAAGGTGACGGTGGCGATCGCCACGCCGCCGGCCCGCATCTCGCCGCTGACGATCTTGCCGCCCTTGTCGCGGCCTTCCCAGGCAAAGATGAATTCCTTGGACTGACTGGAACGGGGAGCGGAGCTAGCCATCGTTGGTCCTATTCATTGGTGCAGCCAAGTACTTCTTCAAGACTGGTCAAACCCTGCTTCACTTTGAGCAGGCCCGACTGGCGCAGCGAGCGCACGCCCTCGCGTTCTGCCTGCCGCGCAATTTCGGGCGCCGTGCCCTGGCTCAGGATCAGGCGCTCGATCGCTTCGGTGATCGGCATGATCTGGTAGATGCCGACCCGTCCTTTGTAGCCGCCGTTGCAGCGCTCGCAGCCGACGGCCCGGTAAGGGGTCCAGCTGCCGTCGAGTTCTTCGCGCTTGAAGCCGGCGGCCAGCAGGACTTCGTCGAGGATGGCGGCCGGCTGCTTGCAGCTGCACAGGCGGCGCGCCAGGCGCTGGGCCGTGATCATGATGACCGAGGAGGCGATATTGAACGGCGCCACGCCCATATTCATCAGGCGCGTGAGCGTCGACGGCGCATCGTTGGTATGCAGCGTCGAAAACACCATGTGGCCGGTCTGGGCCGCCTTGACCGCGATATCGGCCGTTTCGAGGTCGCGGATTTCGCCGACCATGATGACGTCGGGATCTTGCCGCAAAAATGCGCGCAGCGCCACCGCAAAGGTCAGGCCGGCGCGCTCGTTGACATTGACCTGGTTGACGCCGGGCATATTGATTTCGGCCGGATCTTCGGCGGTGGCGATGTTGATGCCGGGTTTGTTGATGACGTTCAGGCAGGTGTACAGCGAGACGGTCTTGCCGGAGCCGGTCGGGCCGGTCACCAGCACCATGCCGTAGGGCCGCTGGATCGCCGCCAGCAGCAATTCCTTTTGATCGGGGTCGTAGCCGAGGGCGTCGATGCCCATCTGCGCCTGGCTCGGATCGAGAATCCGGATCACCGTCTTTTCGCCGAACAGGGTCGGCAGGGTGCTGACCCGGAAATCGATGGCGCGCGTGGCCGACAGCACGAGTTTCATGCGGCCGTCCTGCGGCACGCGCTTTTCGGAAATGTCGAGCCGCGACAGGATCTTGATGCGCGATACCAGTTTTTCACGGATCGACAGCGGCGGCTGGGCATGGTCGCGCAGCACGCCATCGACGCGCAGGCGGATCCGGTAGAATTTTTCGAACGGTTCGAAATGGATGTCGGAGGCGCCGCAATTGATCGCATCCATCAGTATCTTGTTGAGGAACTTGACGATCGGGGCATCGTCGATTTCGCTGGCGGCGGGCTCGGCCGCCAGCGCCGCCGCATCTTCCTCGATGAACTGGATTTCCTGTTCGTCGCCGACCATTTCGTTCAGTGTCTGCTCGGCGCTCTTGCCGAGCGAGGCGAGCAGCGACAGCAGGGCATCGTGAGCCACGATCACCGGTTCGACCGAGGTTTCAGTCTGAAATTTGACCTGGTCGAGGGCGGCGATATTGGTCGGGTCCGAGACCGCCACCGACATCTTGTTGCCGCGCTTGGCCAGGGCGATCACGCGATGGCTTTGCATCAGCTTGGCATCGATGATGTCGCTTGGCAGCAGCGCCAGGTCGAGCGCGCCGAGGTCGATCAGCGGGTAGCCAAAGGTTTCCGAGCAAAATACGGCCAGCGTGGCGCAGTCGATGCTGCCGCCGGCAATCAGCTTGTCGATGAACTGGCTCTTGTCTTCGCTGGCTTTGTGCTGCAGCAGCGCGACTTGTTCGGCCGTCAGTTGTCCTGCCTGGAGCAAGGCACGCGCCAGGCCCGACATGGGACTGCTGTTGGCCGGGGTCGATAACACTGCTGCCATAATTTAAGTCAAAACGTTGATAAGCGGATGTGCATAAGTCCGGGCGCGCGAGCGATGAAATCAGTAAAAAATCAGTAAGACCGCTACCGCTTCCGGCGGGCGGCACAAGCCGATGCATTTGATGCACTGATGCAATTCTTTAGGCTACCGAGATCATCGCCTCATAGCGCCGATTTGTAAAGCAGGCCATGCAAGAGGCCTAAGCGCGCGCGGCGGCCGGCTTGGCGCTGGCGCGCTTGAGTTTGACCACTTTGATGGCCTGGTTTTGCGATTGCACGATTTCAACGACGCAAGAGCCGACTTTCAGGCTGACACTGGTTTCCGGAATATCTTGCAATAATTCTAATAATAAACCGTTCAGTGTTTTCGGGCCATCGGTCGGAAACGCCAGAGCGAGCCGCTTGTTGATATCGCGCAGCGCCGTGGCGCCCTCGAGCAGGCATTCGCCATTGGCATCCCAGGCAAAACTGTCGGCGCGGGCCGCGCCCGGCATCGAGGTCGTGAATTCGCCGATCATTTCTTCGATGATGTCGTCGAGCGTGACCAGGCCCTGCACCTCGCCGTATTCGTCGACGATGATGCCGAGCCGTTCGCGGTTTTCTTGAAAATATTGCAACTGGCTGAAAACACCGGTGTCTTGCGGAATGAAATAAGGGGTGTTGAGCAGCGCGCGGAAGTGCTCGACCGTCAATTCCTCTTCCTGGTTGAGCAAGGCGACCGCCTTGCGGACATGCAAAATACCGACGATTTGATTGATTTCGCCCTCAAACACCGGCAATTTGTTGTGATAGCAGGTTGTCAACTGATGCTTGATTTCATCGACCGAGACCGCCAGGTTCAGTGCTTCGATCTGCGAGCGCGGGGTCATGATGTCTTCGACCGAGATGGTTTCGAGGTCAAACAGATTGAGCAAGATGCTTTTGTGTTTCTGGGGGATGAAATTGCCGCCCTCGAGCACGATCGAGCGCAATTCCTCGGGCGAGAGCCGCACATCGTGCGCTTCCTTGCCGGTCTTGATGTGCAAGATCGCCAGCAGGCCCGAGACGAACAGATTGACGAACCAGATCGCCGGCTTGGCCAGCGCCATCAGCGGCTTGAGAATCAGGCTGGTCGGCAGCGCGATGCGTTCGGGGTAGGTGGCGCCGATCACCTTGGGCGAAATTTCGGCAAACACGATCAGTAAAAAAGCCACCACGCCGGTGGCAATCGTCAACACCTGTTCGTTATTGCCGAACGAGGTGATGGCAATCGTGGTCACCAGCGCGGTCGACATCGCATTGATGAGGGTATTGGCAATCAAGACCAGCGACAAGACCTTGTCGGTGCGGTCGAGCAGCCACAAGGTGGTGATGGCGCGTTTGCTGCCGCGCTTGGCCAGGTGGCGCATGCGATGCCGATTGGCCGCCATCAGGGCGGTTTCGGCCATCGCAAAAAACGCGGAACAGAAGATTAAGACGACGAGGGCGACAATTTGCACCCATAAGGGAACGGAGGGCACGATTAATGGCTTCTATCGACGGCAAAATGGGCCAGTTGCAGCAAGGCCTGTTTGAAGGGGCTGTCGGCCAGATTGGCGATCGCCGCGCTGGCCACTTGCGCCGCCGCTTCCGCCTGGCGCCGCGTATAGGCCAGGGCGCCGCCGCTGGTGATGGCGGCCAGGATGGCGTCGAAATTCTGGACATCGCCCTGCAGGATGCAGGTGCGCACCAGTTCCTTCTGGGCCTCGCTGCCGTGCTGCATCAGATAAATCAGCGGCAGCGTCGGTTTGCCTTCACGCAAATCGTCGCCAACGGTTTTGCCGATCTCTTCCTGGTTGCCCGAATAGTCGAGCACATCGTCGATCAGCTGGAAGGCCGTGCCGAGCGAACGGCCATATTCGGCGGCCGCCTCGCAGTCGGCCTCGGATGCGCCGGCGACGAGGGCGCCGATTTGCGCCGCCGCCTCGAACAATTTGGCCGTCTTCGAGCGGATTACCTGCAGATATTGGGCTTCGCTGACATCGGGGTCGTGCATATTTAGCAACTGCAAGACCTCGCCTTCGGCAATCACATTGGTGGCGTCGGCCAGGATGCGCATGATGCGGATGTCGCCGACGTCGACCATCATCTGGAACGCGCGCGAATGCAAAAAATCGCCGACCAGGACCGAGGCGCCATTGCCGAACAGGGCGTTGGCGGTCTGGCGGCCGCGCCGCAAGTCCGATTCGTCGACCACGTCGTCATGCAGCAGGGTCGCCGTGTGGATGAATTCGACCACGGCGGCCAGCTTGTGATGGGCATCGCCTTCGTAAGCGCAGGCTCTGGCCATCAGCAGCACCAGCACCGGGCGCAAGCGCTTGCCGCCGGCGCTGATGATGTATTGCGCGATCTGATTGACCAGGCTGACGTCGCTGTGCAACTGGCGCCGGATGACGCCATTGACCGCTTCCATGTCGGGGGCGATCGGAGCTAGTATGGTCGTTTGAGTCGAAGTGTCGGTAGCGGAGGACAAAGGCAAGCCTGCAATAAGGGTAAAGACGCCAAAAGAGGACCATGACGAAGATCCGGGAAGCAAGATTATACGATGGCGCGACCGATTTGCGCGATTGCCGTGAGGCCGGCGCCAAGCCGCAATCGTGCCGCGCAATCGTGCCACCATCGTGCCACCATTGCGCAGCCCCGGCCGTGCCTGGGCTGCCAATCTTGGATCACGGTGTCTTAGTATAATTTCAAGAAACGAGAGCGGCGCGTTTAAATTGTAAATTTTTACATGCGCGCCAAGGTTTGCGCGACTGGCGAGGCGGCGGCCATTTTTCTGGCGGGAATGCGCGAGCAAGGTGAATTGTTTTTAAAATGACAATTTTGCTTGATGCCATGTTAACTTGCCGGTCCAAATTGGCAGATGCGATCACGTGTTCTTGACACGGCCCGAATCCTGATGTATGCTCGGCGGTTCTTCGGATTGTGCATGCGTTTTCGCATATATTCCCGAACGAAACATTTATCAACATTCAGTGAGGTTTCAAATCATGTACGCGGTCATAAAAACCGGTGGCAAACAATACAAAGTTGTCGCTGGCGAAAAACTTAAAATAGAACAGATACCGGCAGACATTGGTTCCGAAATCACAATCGATCAAGTACTCGCAGTGGGTGCGGGCGAAACCATCAAGTTTGGTGCGCCATTGGTTGAAGGTGCGACGGTGCTGCTTTCTGTTATTTCGCAAGGTCGTCACGACAAGGTCAAGATTTTCAAGATGCGCCGTCGTAAGCATTATCAAAAGCATCAAGGCCATCGTCAAAATTACACCGAAGTACAAGTCGTTTCGATCAACGGTTAATTCCGGTATCGAATTTAACAGTTATTAAGGAGTCTTAAATGGCACATAAAAAGGGCGGCGGCACCACGCGCAACGGCCGTGATTCAGAAGCAAAGCGCCTCGGCGTGAAGGTCTACGGCGGCCAGGCAATCAATGCCGGCGGCATCATCATCCGTCAACGCGGCACGCCAGTACGTGCAGGCGAAAACGTCGGCATGGGCAAGGATCACACCTTGTTCGCGCTGGTGACCGGCAAAGTCAAATTTGTCGTCAAGGGTGCGTCGCAACATCAATTCGTTACTGTTATTCCTGCTGAACAAGCTGTCGCTGTCGCCGCTTAAGCGGTCGAATTTGCGTAGTTTTTAAGCAAGCAATGTAAGGCGCAAGCCTTCAATCGAAAGGCTCTGCCAGCGGTAGGGCCTTTTAGTTTTTAGGCGGCATAATCATGAAGTTTATCGACGAAGCACGAATCGAAGTGATTGCAGGCGATGGCGGCAATGGCGTCGCCTCGTTCTGTCGCGAGAAGTTCCGGCCGTTTGGCGGCCCGGACGGCGGCGACGGCGGCAAGGGCGGCTCCATCTGGGCGATCGCAGACCGCAATATCAATACCCTGGTCGATTTCCGCTTTTCCAAAATGCACAAGGCAAAAGACGGCGAAAACGGCCGCGGTGCCGACTGCTATGGCAAAGGTGCCGACGATATCTTCTTGCGCATGCCGGTCGGCACCTTGATTGCCGACAATGTCAGCGGCGACATCCTGGCCGACCTGACCGAGCATGGCCAGACCGAGTTGCTGGCCAAGGGCGGCGATGGCGGCTGGGGCAATATCCATTTCAAGAGTTCGACCAACCGCGCGCCGCGCCAGAAAAGCGACGGCAAGGAAGGCGAACGGCGCGAGCTGCGCCTGGAGCTGAAGGTGTTGGCCGACGTCGGCCTGCTGGGCATGCCCAATGCCGGCAAATCGACCTTCATCTCGGCGGTCTCGAATGCGCGGCCGAAGATCGCCGACTACCCGTTTACGACGCTGCACCCGAATCTGGGCGTGGTCCGCGTCTCGCATGAAAAAAGCTTTGTCATCGCCGATATTCCGGGCCTGATCGAAGGCGCCTCCGAAGGTGCCGGCCTCGGCCATCAGTTCCTGCGCCATTTGCAGCGCACCGGTTTGCTGCTGCATATCGTCGATCTGGCCTCGTTCGACGATGTCGATCCGGTCAAGGAAGCCAAGGCGCTGGTCAAGGAATTGAAAAAATACGATGAGGCGCTGGTCGACAAGCCGCGCTGGCTCGTGCTCAACAAGCTTGACGTGGTGCCGAGCGAAGACCGGGCCAAGCTGGTCAAGGATTTCTTGAAGCGCTTCGCCTGGAAAGGCCCGGTGTTTGAAATCTCGGCCCTGAACCGCGACGGCTGTGCCGAACTGGTCAACGCCATCTATCAGCATCTGGAAACCAAGCGCAACAGCGAACACCGCGCCGAAGAAACCCAGATGACCGAAGAGGCGCGCGGCATCGCCTCGATCGATCCCGACGATCCACGTTTCAAAATCATCGAGTAAGCCATGGACAGCGCAGCGACGTCGGTCATCGCGCAAGCTTCGCGCGTCATCATCAAGGTCGGTTCGTCGCTGGTCACCAACGACGGCCGCGGTCTCGACCACGGCGCCATTGCGCGCTGGGCCGAGCAGATCGCGCATCTGCGCAGTCTCGGCAAGGAAGTGGTGCTGGTCAGCTCGGGCGCCATCGCCGAGGGCATGCTGCGGCTCGGCTTTGCGCAGCGCCCGACCGGCATCCACGAATTGCAGGCCTGCGCCGCCGTCGGCCAGATGGGCCTGGTGCAGATTTACGAAACCAGTTTTCGCGAACACCAGATCCGCACCGCGCAAGTGCTGCTCACGCATGCCGACCTGGCCGACCGTGAGCGTTACCTGAATGCGCGCTCGACGCTCTATACCCTGCTGCGCCTGGGCGTAGTCCCTATCATCAACGAAAACGACACGGTGGTTACCGATGAAATCAAGTTCGGCGACAACGACACGCTGGGTGCCCTGGTAGCCAACCTGATCGAAGCCGATGCCCTGATCATTCTGACCGATCAGCGCGGCCTGTTCAGCGCCGATCCGCGCAAAGACCCCGAAGCCAAACTGATCGCGCAGGCCCAGGCCGGCGATCCGCTGCTCGAGGCGATGGCCGGCGGCGCCGGCTCGAGCATCGGCCGCGGCGGCATGCTGACCAAAGTGCTGGCGGCCAAGCGCGCCGCCAATTCGGGCGCCCATACCGTGATTGCCTGGGGCCGCGGCGGCGACGTCCTGACGCGCCTGGCCGCCGGCGAAGCGATCGGCACCCAGCTGCTGGCCGAGACCGGCCATTTCACGGCGCGCAAGCAATGGATGGCCGACCACCTGCATACGGCCGGCAAGGTCGTGCTGGACGCCGGCGCCGTGCAAAAGCTGACCGAAGAAGGAAAGTCGCTGCTGGCCATCGGCGTGACCGACGTCAGCGGCGAATTCGGGCGTGGCGCCGTCATCACTTGCGTCGACCAGAATGGCGTGCCGATTGCGCGCGGCATCAGCAATTACGCCAGCGTCGATGCGCACCGCATCATGGGCCGTGTGTCATCGGAAATCGAAGCCATTCTCGGCTTTGTCGAAGGCCCGGAACTGATCCATCGCGACAATCTGGTCCTGATTTAAGGCGCGCGGCAGCACGGCACGGCGCATCACCGCGCGGCGGCGCACGCTGGCTGTCAGCGCCAGCCGTCAAGATCGCGGCCAGCGCCATCTTTCACCGCTTAGTCAAAGCGTGGCGATTCATTGCGAAATTTGCGCAGCAAATTCGGTACGCGGCCATCGACGGCATTGCCGCGGCAAAAGAAGTCGCGCGCCAGCGTCGCCTGTGCACTGTTCTGGTTGGCGGTCTGAATCGCGCTCCATGTATTGCGCTGCGATTGCACCCAGCTGCCGTCGTCGCGGCCGAAAGCATAATGCTTTATTTCGAATGTCGTGCAGCGAATGCCTTCAAAGCTGACGTTGCGCACGCCGCTGCTACTGGTTGCCACAAGCGTATAATGCACCACGTCGTCGCTGCCGATCGATAGCGAGTCGGTGTCGATCGCAAAGCGCAGTGTTTTTGACGGTCCGACGGCAAACTCGATCAGGCTGGCTGCCTTGGGCGCCGGCGGCAAGTTGACCGCCTGCTCGCTCCAGACTTTGTCTTCGTCAAACAGCACATCGGGTACTGCGCGTGTGCTTTGGGCGTGCGCCACGCACGAGCCTGCCAGTAGCGACAGGGCGGCCATGGAGAGGCGAATGGAGAAGGAAATACGTGTTGCTGAGAAGGTCATTTATTTTTCCTGGTATCGATAGCGGAATTGACGTCAGCGGTGGCGCTGGCCACGGCTGGCGCCGGCGTACTCGTGCTTGTGGGGGGAGCCTCCCTGGCCGCCGACTCGCGGCGCAGCAGGCGGGCCGCCCGCGCTCCCGAATTGGGCGGCAGCGTCAGGAAGCGCGACAATTCCTGCAAGGCCTTTTGGTAGACTTCGCGCTTGAATTCGATCACCATGTCGAGCGGCACCCAATAGTCGTGCCAACGCCAGGCATCGAATTCGGGATGGTCGGTCAGGCGCAGATTGACATCGTTGTCGCGCGCGACCATGCGCAGCAAAAACCAGATCTGTTTTTGGCCGCGGTAATGCCCCCGGATTTCACGCTTGATGAAGTGATCGGGCACTTCATAGCGCAGCCAGTCGCGGGTGCGACCGACGATTTTGACATGTTCTTGACGCAAACCTATTTCTTCTTCGAGCTCGCGAAACATGGCCTGTTCCGGCGTTTCCCCATATTTGATGCCGCCCTGCGGGAATTGCCAGGAGTGCTCGCGCACGCGTTTTCCCCACCACACCTCATTTTGGGTGTTAAGCAAGATAATGCCGACGTTGGGGCGAAACCCTTCACGATCTAGCATGATTTACCTCAAACTTTCTGCGACTGATCCCCCTTGATCATACAATTGCGTTAAAAACAGACGAGGCTAGCTGGTTTTCGCCTGGCGAAAACAGCAAGAAACGACTCAATTGCAGGCATTTGTATAAAGTATGGGCGCATCAGCCAGCTAATCCTTTAAAATTGCTTTGATTATAAACTCTCTTTTTAAAAAGAATTCACCGTTATGCGCGCCTCCCGATTTTTTATTTCCACTCTCAAAGAAGCCCCTGCCGATGCCGAGATCGTCAGCCACCAGTTGATGATGCGTGCAGGCATGATCAAGCGCATCGGATCGGGCCTCTACACCTATATGCCGATGGGCTTGCGCGTGATTCGCAAGGTCGAAGCGATTGTTCGTCAAGAAATGAACAAGGCCGGCGCCATCGAGTTGCTGATGCCGGTCGTGCAGCCGGCCGAGCTGTGGCAGGAAACCGGCCGCTGGGACAAGATGGGGCCGTTGATGATGCGCTCGAAAGACCGCCACGGCCGCGACTATGTGATCCAGCCGACTTCGGAAGAAGTGATGACCGATGTCGCCCGCACCGAGATCCGTTCCTACCGCCAGTTGCCGCTCAATTTTTACCACATCCAGACCAAGTTCCGCGATGAGCGGCGGCCGCGCTTCGGCGTCATGCGGGCGCGCGAATTCACGATGAAGGATGCCTACTCGTTCGACCGCGATGTGGCCGGCATGCAGGCCTCGTACAAATTGATGTTCGACGCCTATGTGAGGATTTTCACCCGCTTCGGCCTGCAGTTCCGCGCCGTGGCGGCCGACAACGGCGCCATCGGCGGCTCCGGTTCGCATGAGTTCCACGTCATCGCCCAGACCGGCGAGGACGCGCTGGTGTACGCTCCCGATTCCGATTACGCCGCCAATATGGAGGCGGCCGAAGCGCTGGCGCCGGCGCCGCGCGGTGCCGCCACCGCTGCCCTCGTCAAGGTGGCCACGCCCGGCAAGGCCAAGTGCGAAGATGTCGCCGCGCTGCTTGGGGTGGCGCTGACGCAGACCGTCAAATCGGTGGTGCTGACGGTGGAGACCGAGACCAAGACCGGGATCGACAAGCAATTGTGGCTGCTGTTGCTGCGCGGCGACCATGAAATGAATGAAATCAAGGTCGGCAAGCTCGAGGGCATGGCCGAGTCGCGCTTTGCCACCGAAGCCGAAATCGTCGAGCATTTCGGCACCGTGCCAGGTTATCTGGGCCCGCTCAACCTGAAAAAGCCGGTGAAAATCGTCGCCGACCGCACCGTGGCGGCGATGAGCGACTTCATCTGCGGCGCCAACGAAGCCGACTTCCATTACACAGGCGTCAACTGGGGCCGCGATCTGCCTGAAGCGATCGTGGCCGATATCCGCAATGTGGTCGAGGGCGACCCGTCGCCGGACGGCAAAGGCCTGCTGGCCATCGAACGCGGGATCGAGGTCGGCCATGTATTCCAGCTCGGCACCAACTATTCCGAAGCGATGAAGGCGACCTTTTTGGATGAAAACGGCAAGCCGCAAGTGCTGCAGATGGGCTGTTACGGGATTGGCGTGACGCGCATCCTGGGGGCCGCGGTCGAACAGAATTTCGACGACAAGGGCATCATCTGGCCGGCCTCGATCGCGCCGTTCGAAGTGGTGCTGTGCCCGATGTCGTATGACCGCAGCGAAGTGGTCAAGCTTGAAACCGACAGGCTCTACGAGGAGCTGCTGGCAGCCGGCGTCGACGTCGTGCTCGACGACCGCGGCTTGCGCGCCGGCGGCATGTTCGCCGACTGGGAGTTGATCGGCGTGCCGCATCGCATCGTCATTGGCGAACGCGGCCTCAAGGAAGGCAATGTCGAGTATCAGGGCCGGCGCGATACCGAATCGCAAGCCTTGCCGGTAGTCGATGCATGTGCCTTTATCCAGGCCAAATTGCGCTCGTGAGCCGGCGCCTGCTGCGCGCGCCACGCTGCAGTGGCGCGCTCTGCTGCACTTTGCTGAGCCTGGCACTGGCGTGCGGACCGGCCCGGGCCGGCAATCAGCAGGAAGAATTGCTGGCCGACTCGGTGCGCGTGGCCTTGTCGAATGCGATTGCCGACGCCCGGCCGCCCAAACTCGTCTTTGCCGACATCAACGAGCGCATCCGCTATCTCAACTGGCTCGGCAACATGTCCGAACGCCTCAAGCGCCGCGTCCCCGATTACGAGGCGCGTATCGAATTGCTGGAAACGGCCTGGTATGAAGCGCACCGGGCCGGACTCGATCCGGGCCTGGTGCTGGGCCTGATCCAGGTCGAGTCGGCCTTTCGCAAATACGCCGTCTCGGTGGCCGGCGCCCGCGGTTACATGCAGGTGATGCCGTTCTGGACCGCGACCGTCGGCGATAACGACCGCCGCAAGCTGTTTCACATGCAGAGCAATTTGCGCTATGGCTGCTCGATTCTGCGCATGTATCTCGATCGCGAGCGCGGCGACCTGTATCTGGCGCTGGGCCGTTATAACGGCAGCCGCGGCCGGCCCGAATATCCGAAGGCGGTGCTGTCGGCCGCCGAGCGCTGGGATTTCAAGCCTTAAAAATCCATCTCGCCAGGCCGGGCGCAGCCTACTGCGACATGGCGGGCGGCAGCTGTTCGAACAGGCGCACGCATTCGGCATAATGCGCCAGCAAGCTGTCAAACAGCTGCGAAGGCGCACCGTCGGCGCGGATGGCGGCCAGTTCCAGATGGGTGTCGACTGGCAGGGCCAGCTCGTACAGCGCCAGCGCCAGGCGCAGCGCGCCGGCGGCGTCGGCGTATTCTTGCAGCGTGCGCAGCAAGACCTTCAGGGCCGCAGGCAGGCTGGCATCGGCCGGATTCTGGCGCCAGCATTTCAAATGCTGGCCGATCTGCGTCAGGTAGTGACGCCCGTGTTTTTGCAAAACCGGCAGGTTCTGGCGGTCGAAGGCATCGGCGATGACGCCGGCTGCTGCGGCCGGCTCGGGAGCGGCTTCGAGCGGCCGCTCGCTTTCTGCCAGCAGCGCTTCGAGCGATGCCGATAGCTCGGTAGCCAGATCGAGGGGCGCCACTGCCGTGCTATTTTCGGCTGTGGTCCGGGCCTCGGCAGCGCTTGTCTCCTGGCGGTCGGCATCGCGGCCGTCGCTGGCGGCGGCATTAAATTCAACATCAAGTTCGGCATCAGGTTCGGCACCGAGTGCGGCAGCCGATCCTGTCGGCACCGCTTCCGGCCCGGTATAGTCGAGCACGCTGTCGTAATGGCGCGCCAGCAAATCGGCTGGCAGCAATTCGTCGAGCCGGCAGCGCTCGGCGATGCGCTGCGCCAGCGGCGGCCTGCTGTCGGCTTCGGCAATCGCCAACAGTATTTCACGCAGCAAGATTTCGCCGGGCATGCGCTCGCCGTTTTGCAGGCGTCGCAACTGCATGTGAATCAGCCCGCAGCGGCGCTTGTCTGCCGGCCTGGCCTGCAGCGCAGACTCGGCCATGGCGGCAAAAGCGTGCAGGACGGTCCAGCGGCCGCGCGCCCGCGGCTCGCTTTGCGCCTGCGCCACCGCGCCGAGGACATCGGCCATGCTGGCCGCCTTCGGCGCCGGCGTCGCACCGGTCAGATAGGCCAGCAGCGCAGTTTCGAACAGCGCCCGCCAGGTGGGCGCCGCCAGCGGCAACGCCGCCGAGGCGCTCAAGCCGTCGAGCAACGACAGATCGGGGAAGAACAAATCGACGGCGCCCGCTGGCGTGCCGGCGGCAGGCGAAGCAGGCGGCGCCTCTGGCGTGACGAGCGCGGCTTTCAGTTCGCACAGGCGGCAGTAATAGGGAAACAGGCGCAAAGCCGGCGGCGCGGCGCCGTTTTGCAATTGCTGCAGATGGGCGGCGATCGCATGGCAGGCGTCGGCCATGCCGAGCACCAGCTCGCGCGCCGGCCGCCGCCGGTTTGCCAGCGCCTCGAACAGTGCCGCCAGCGTATCGCACAGCACTTCCAGCTCGGCCATCGGGGCCACGCCCAAGGCTTCGCGCGCGCGCCGGAAAGACTGCTGCGCCAGATCCAGCGCCGGCGGCATGGCATCGGCCAATAGCGGCGCCGTCGTTGCCGGCAGCAGGCTGTCCTGCAGCGCGCTGGCCGCCGCCGACAGCGCCGTGCCCATTTCGGCGGCGAGCCAGCTCAGCGTGCTGCGTTCGGTATCGGATAGCGGCATGCGCAGGGCGGCAATCGCGCTCAGAGCACGACCATTTCGAAGTCGTCCTTGCGTGCGCCGCATTCGGGACAGGCCCAGTTCATGGGAATGTCGGCCCAGCGGGTACCTGGGGCGATGCCTTCTTCGGGCAATCCCTGGGCTTCGTCGTAGACCCAGCCGCAGATCAGGCACATCCAGGTCTGATAGGCGGGGGGCGTTTGCTCGGGTATCTGACTGCTCATGCCGCGGTCCAATCAAGTAAAATGTTAAGCTGGCTATCTTAATCTACTCACTGTGCAAATCCAATCCCTGAATGCAGCGCCGGCGCCTCGAGCAGGCGCATGGCAGACGCCTGACGCGCTGGATATTATCGAATCGGCAATGACAGATTGTAAAACACTCACTGGACCATGATGACTACCAAAGCTCAACTGCAAAACGCCCCATCGAAAAACGATACGCTGTTCGCCCGCGCCCAAAAAACCACACCGGGCGGCGTCAACTCGCCGGTCCGCGCCTTCCGCTCGGTGGGCGGCTCGCCGCGCTTCATCACGCGCGCCGAAGGCCCGTATTTCTGGGATGCCGACGACAAGCGCTATACCGACTATATTGGCTCCTGGGGTCCGGCCATCGTCGGCCACGCCCATCCGGCGGTGGTCAAGGCGGTGCAGGAGGCGGCCGCGCGCGGCCTCAGTTTTGGCGCGCCGACCGAAGGCGAAATCGAAATTGCCGAAGAAATCTGCCGTCTGGTGCCCTCGATCGAGCAGGTGCGGCTGGTCTCGAGCGGTACCGAGGCCACCATGAGTGCCTTGCGCGTGGCGCGCGGCGCGACCGGGCGCGACCGCATCGTCAAGTTCGAGGGCTGCTACCACGGCCACGCCGATTCGCTGCTGGTCAAGGCCGGTAGCGGCATGCTCACTTTCGGCAACCCGACCTCGGCCGGCGTGCCGGAAGACTTCGTCAAGCATACGCTGGTGCTCGATTACAACGACGTGCAGCAACTCGAAGACGCCTTCAAGGCCATGGGCGACACGATTGCCTGCGTGATCGTCGAGCCGGTGGCCGGCAACATGAATCTGGTGCGCGCCACACCCGAATTTTTGCACGCCATGCGCCGCCTGTGCACGCAATACGGTGCAGTCCTGATTTTCGATGAAGTGATGTCGGGTTTCCGGGTTGCGCTGGGCGGTGCCCAGTCCCTGTTCGGCATCAAGCCCGACATGACGGCGCTCGGCAAGGTCATCGGCGGCGGCTTGCCGGTTGCCGCCTTCGGTGGCCGGGCCGACCTGATGGCGCACCTGGCGCCGGTCGGCGCGGTCTACCAGGCCGGTACGCTGTCGGGCAATCCGGTGGCGGTTGCCGCAGGCATGAGTACCTTGAAGCTGATCCAGGAGCCGCAGTTCTATGAAAAATTGAGCGCCACCGCGAGGCGTCTGACGCAAGGCATGCAGCATGCCGCGCAGGAAGCCGGCGTGGCTTTCTCGGCCGACGCCGTCGGCGGCATGTTCGGCATGTATTTCAGCGCCAGCGTGCCGACTTCGTACGCTGAAATGATGGCGGTCGACCGCAGCAAGTTCAATGCCTTTTTCCACGCCATGCTCGACGCCGGCCACTATTTTGCGCCGGCCGCGTTCGAAGCCGGTTTCGTCTCGGCGCAGCACGACGATGCCGTGATCGACGCTACCATTGCCAGCGCCCGCGCCGTGTTTGCCACGCTCGGCTGATAGTCCACAGGCGCAGCGGGCCGCCGTTCAAAGCGGCCGCTGCGCTGAGGTCGAACCGGTTGTTACGGCAAGTCAGCCGCATTCATGCGGCGCAAGATCAGATCGGTGCGCCGCGCCAGGTAAGAGGTGCCGCGATGGGCATCGTAATAGCGCGGGTTCGGCAGCATCACGGCCAGCCGCGCGGCCTGGGCGGCGCTGAGGCGGGAGGCACTGATGCCGTAGTAATGCTGGGCCGCCGCTTCGGCGCCGAAGATGCCGCTGCCGAACTCGACCACGTTCAGATAGATCTCGAAAATTCTTTCCTTGTCCATCCAGAATTCGAGCATATACGTAATGATCAATTCCTGGCCTTTGCGCAGATAGCTGCGCGAACCCGACAGGAACAGATTCTTGGCGAGTTGCTGCGTAATCGTCGAGCCGCCGGCCACCACCTTGCCTTTCTTGGCATTCTTCAGATAGGCTTTTTGCAGCGCATTCCAGTCGACGCCGTCGTGGTCGGTGAAATTGGCGTCCTCCGACGAGATGATGGCGCGTTTGAGGTTGTTCGAGATGCGGTCGTAGTCGACCCATTTTTGCTGCAGCTTGGCATTCGGGTTCTTTTCCCGCAGCGCCGCCAGCTGTACATGCATGAAGCTCGTCATGCCGGGGTCATGCTCGACCCACCAGCCGATTTGCACGAAAAAATACGCTTCCAGCGCCACCACCATCAAACAGGCGATCAGCAGAAGGCGCTTTATCCAGAAGCCGAGACCGCTGCGTTTTACTGTGTTTGCTCTCATGCCGATGCCAGTGCCTTTATTTCTTATTTTAGGAAGACGATGCCGGGGCCTGGCCCAGCGCCGCGCGCAACTCGTCAAGCACGGCGCCGGTTGCCGGACGCACCCCGTGCCAGACGAAAAATGCCTCTGCCGCCTGTTCCACCAGCATGCCGCAACCGTCGCGCGCAGCCGCGCCGTGCAGCCGCGCCAGCCGCATGAAGGCGGTCGGCTCGGCGCCGTACATCATGTCCAGCGCCAGCGTATTGGAGCTGAACAGCGCCGGTGCCAGCGGCGGCACTTCGCCGTTCAGGCTGGCCGAGGTGGCATTGACGATCACGTCGAAGCAGCCTTCGAGCGCCGTCAGCGCGCAGGCCTGCAGGCGGCCGGCGGCCTGCCCGGCAAATTGCCGCGCCAGTGCTTCGGCATTGGCGGCGGTGCGGTTGGCGATGGTCAGCGAGCGCGGCGCGGCATCGAGCAGCGGCAGCAGGGCGCCGCGGGCGGCGCCGCCGGCGCCGAGCAGCAGCACGCGCTTGCCGGCCAGCCTGATGCCGGCATTGCCCTCGATGTCGGCCACCAGGCCGGCGCCATCGGTATTGTCGGCGGCGATGCGGCCGTCGCTAAAACTGAGCGTGTTGACGGCGCCGGCGGCCAGCGCGCGCGCCGTATGTTCGTGCGCCAGGGCGAAGGCGTCGAGCTTGAAGGGGACGGTGACATTGGCGCCGCGCCCGCCCTCAAGGATGAAGGCACGCACGTTATCGGCAAAGCCGTCCAGCGGCGCCAGCCGCGTCTCGTAACTGAGGGCGAGGCCGGTCTGGCGCGCAAAGCGGGCGTGGATGAAGGGCGATCTGCTGTGCGCGACCGGATTGCCGATCACGACATATTGTGCGGCTGTGTGCGTCATGGGTTATTGCCTCCGCGTAGCTCGGTCTGCATGCCTTGTTCTCGCGTGAATTTGAAACGGGTAATGATGATCCAGACATCGCTCTTGCCGGACGAGCGCATGTTTTCCGGGAAGCGTCCGAATGGCGCAGCCTTGTGCACGATGTCGAGTGCCGCCCGGTCCAGGGCCGGATTGCCGGAACTGATTTCGATGCGCGGTCCGCCTTCGCGCATGTAGATCGAGCCATCCTGGAAGATCGGGATGTTGACCGTCATCTCGCCATATAATTTTTGCTCTCCCTGATGCGGGAATTTGCGGGTGCCGATTTCCTCGATGTGTTTTTGCAGCGCGTTGTAATACATCGCGTAGCCGACCGCCTTGGTGCTCGGCGAAATATAGGTCTTGCGCGGGCGTTTGTTCTGGTCGCTGATGGTGCGTGCGATTTCGGCCGCCTGGCGGGCTATGGCCTGCTGGCTGTCGTAGCTCTCGTTGCCATCGGTTTGCTGGGTGCGCGGATCGAGCTTGCGCTTGTCGGTGGCCGGCGTCGTGCGGACCGGCGTTTCCTTCATCTGCGCCAGCAGGTTTTTCTGTACCTCTTCGAGGTCGGCGATGCGCTGGCGCGCGGCCCTGATGCTGTCGCCGTCTTCGGTCTTGCGCATGTCCGGCAGCGGCGACTTGGCGCGTCCGCTGTCGGCATCGCCGCCGCCGTCGAGGTTGGCCTGGGCCAGCGCCTCTGCCTTCAGCGGTGCGCGGTCGTGCTTGGCATTGACCAGCACCACTTCGAGCGTCGGGTCGGTCGGCCGCAGCGCGCTTGGCGGCGGCGCCACAAAATGAATTGCCAGAAGCACCGCATGCACCAACACGGAAGCGCCAAAGGCAAGTGACAGGGTATGTGTTTTAAGGTAGTTCACGCCAGGTCCGCAATGTGCACCGAATTTTCAGGTTGACAGAATTTTACGACAAAGAGCGGCCCTGACGCACTCTTATTGTGCGGCGCCGTCCGCCGCTTCGCTCTGCGGCGGCGCCTCGACACCGCCATCCTGGGCGTCGGGCGGCGTCTCGCCGGCGCCGTCGGCCCCGGCATTTACGTCGGCGCCGTCGACCGCCAGCTGCTCGCCGTCGAAGACTTCCTCGCCCTCGTCGTCGCCAAGCTCGGCCAGTGCCGCCGCATCGCCTGCGCTGGCAGGAATTTCGAGCAAGCGCGCCTCGACCGTCAGATCGACCTCATCCCAGCGCAGCAGATCGAGCTTGACCTGAGCGCCGCGCGCCGCCGGCGGCATGCCGGGCAGGCGAACGATCAGCGGCAGATCCACCAGGCGCAGCACCTCGTCCTTCAAGACCACGGCCTCGACCTGACGGGCCTGCTCCTGGGCCAGCCAGCGCAGGCACCAGTAGCGTTCCATCGTGCTCTGGAAATCCGCATAGGCGGCATAGGCGGCGTCGAAAGCCGAAACGATGGCAAACAGGGCGGCGTCGCGCGGCTTGAACGGCGCCACCAGTGGCGCCGTGACGCCGTGTTCGATGCAGGCGATGATTTGCCACTGATTGACGAGGTCGGTGTAGCGGCGCAGCGGTGAGGTGCTCCAGGCGTATTGATCGACGCCCAGGCCCTGATGCGGGGCGGCGTGGGTGACCATGCGCACCTGCATTTTGGCGGCCCAGCCACCGGCACCGTTGCCGCCGCCTTGGCTGCGGTAAATCCCCGGCACGCCGTGCTCGTGCATGAATTTGCCCCAGGTGCTGTTGGCGAAAATCATCAGCTCGGCGACGATCTTGTCGAGCGGCGCGCCGCGCTTGCGCCGCGCGACCGTCACCACATCGTCGTCGACGTAGAAATTGAAATCGATGCGGTTGTTCTGTTCCGGCTTGAGGCCGAAACTTTCGCGTTTTTGCATGCGGCCGCGCTCGAGCACCTGTGCCCATTGCCACAGAAGGGCGATGTCGTTCTTGTGCGGATAGTCGCCGGCGCCGCTGGCCAGGGTTTCCTCGTTGATCAGATGGTCGAGTTCGTTGTGGCGCAGATTGCTGGCCATCGGCACTGCTTCAACCCGGCTTTCGGTCGAGATCACCGACCAGTCCTGCGGATTGAGGGTGGCGTACAGAGACAGCGCAGGGCGGGTCTGGCCGGCGCCGAGCGTGAAGGCATCGACCAGTTCATCGGGCAGCATGGTGATTTTATCGCCGGGCATATACACGGTCGACATCCGTTCGCGCGCCAGGCGGTCGATGGCATCGTCGGGGCGGATGCCCAGCGCCGGCGCGGCGATGTGGATGCCGACCCGGACCGTGCCGTCGGCCCGGGTGACGACCGAAAACGCATCGTCGATCTCAGTGGTGGTGACGTCGTCGATCGAAAATGCGGCGACCTCGGCCACCGGCAAGTCGGTCGGCATTTTCGGGATTGCGATCGGGGCAAAGCCGCTGCCTTTCGGGAAATGCTCGAACAGGAATTTCGACATGTGCAATTGCTTGGCCGAGGCGACGCCGCCGACCGCCAGCATCAGGCGCGGCGCACTGGTATGCAATTGTTCGCAGGCGGCCTCAAACGCCTTGTATTCGATGCTGTTCTTGTCCGGCTTGAACAACAGCTGCAGCGCCAGCGCTTGCATGGCCGGCGGCAGCGTGTTGGCCTTCAGTTGTTCGACATAGCCGGCCTGGATCAGGGCCTGCTGCTTTTTCTTTTCGATGCCGGCCAGCGCCGCCTTCAGCGATGCTTCCGGTGCCGCCTTGTAGCGGCCGCGGCCTTTTTTGTAAAAATAGACTGGCGCGAAATGCAGCTTCAATAACAGACCGGCGGCTTCGGCCGGCAGGGCCGGGTGGCCGAAGTACTCCTGGCCCAGTTCGGCAAAGCCGAATTCCTCCTGACCCGCCACTTCCCACAGAAAGTCGAGATCGATTTCCTCGGCGATGGCCTGCGCCTGCGCCAGCAATTCGGCCGGCGTCGGCGCCCCGTATTGCAGCAGCACATCGCGGGCCTTGACCTTGCTGCGTTTGCCGCTGGCCAGTTCGACCTGGAACGCTTCGCCGGCTTGCGACAGGATGCTGCCGACCTTGAAATCGCCCGATTCTTCAAAAAATACATTCATTGCGTGATCCATTAATTTATCTTTTATTATTTAGTTATTATTTCTGCGAGCTGTTCTGCCGCTGCAGGTTCAGCGCTTCTATGCCGGGCAAGAACACTTCGGTCACCAGCAGCAAGCCCTGTCGGCGTCGATACAGGCAGCGGCGCGCCAGCAGCGCGCCATCATGGCCGTCGCCGCAGCCAAATTCGCGGCCGACGGCGGCGCGCGCGCGCTGCGCCAGCGGGTGGCTCGGTGCCAGACGCGCAAACTGCAGCGCGCCGCGCACCACTCGCGGGTCGCCGAACAGGGTGCTGCCCAGCGAACGTTCGCCGAGGCCGCCGAACAAGGGCCAGTCGCTGCTGGTGGCCGACAGCGGCACCACCGTGTGCGCGAAAATCATCGGCCGCTGGTCGCACAGCAGCAGCACTTCGCGCTCCCAGACCTGGCGCTGGCGCGGCAAGCCGATCAGCGCTGCCTCGTCGCGCAGACAGGGGCTGCGTCTTTGATGCAGGCGCCGGACCCGAAACTGCGTGCTGTGGGCCATCAGCCGCGCCGTCAGCGAGCCATCGGCAGTCAGCCACTGGCGCAGCGCGGCGCCGGCATGCACGCGGCCAAGGTGCGGG
>JAIZVZ010000234.1 GCA_021768485.1 Oxalobacteraceae bacterium
CGATGAAGCATCAATTGGAGCGGTCATTTCATTCATAGTGTTTATCTACAGTAGTTAAGAAACTGGTTGTTTGGGTTCATGTCGCCGTCTTTCATGTCCGGAAATTCCGGAATCGCCAATTCACTCCGAGTTCGGAATGAATACCACTGGCAGGCTATGACATGTTCAATTAATTATGTGTGACTTGAGTGCTTATTTTTTAATTAATTTAATTACAAAATAGTGACAATTAGTTTTTTCCTGATTAATGCATTTAAACCAGAACAAACAGAGCATTCCTCGCTTATATATTCAGTATAATCACTTTTAAAAAACGAGACATTTGATCTTGATCAAAAATAATAAAAAACCAAGAAAGATAACAATATCAATGTAAATATATTCTTAGACTGTAATTTACTTAAACCTATAGATACAGAATCAGGTAAACAACAAAAAACAGAGTTAGATAAACTGTTTACAAAAGCATATCTCTTGGCGAATAAAAAAACAAAAAACCATTAATATCAACACTTTGAGATAAAAATACAAAAATAATACGCTTAATTGAAAATAAAATGTTAACGAATAGCCCTATTATTTAGACTAATGTTAAATAAATTGAGCATAAAAACACATATTTAATAAATAGCTATTAATCAACAAAAAAAACAATTTTGTAAATAAAGTAAGCGAGATTAAATGCGAAAATGAAATAATATTAATTGCATGCGTTAATTAAATTTAACCGACACTATTTGACTCTCAAAAATTCATGAGAGAAAGCCAAGTTAAAAATTAGTTTTTATTGCAATAAGAATTACCCCAATACCAGTCTGAAATTATAAAAACAATCTTCGGGAATCTGTTTCTTAAATCTACTGTTTCTTAAATCTATGAGTTTTTAGTTTGGAGTTGATACTTATGCACTCTCACCATGAAATTCTGCACAATGAAATTCTGAGTCCATTTACCCTTCCTAATGGCATACAACTTAAAAACCGTATCCTGATGGCACCAATGACCACTTGTACTGGTTATTTCGACGGTAGTGTGACCAATGA
>JAIZVZ010000147.1 GCA_021768485.1 Oxalobacteraceae bacterium
CTGTCGGCCGGCCGACAGGATGGGGTTGGCCTGGCGAGTCCAGTCCAACGCCATGCTCAGCGTCAGCTGCGTGCCAGACTCAATTGCGGCAAACGAAGCCTGCTGGCCGGCAGCGCGGTCGTGCCTGTCGGCGTTGTCAATGGTCTGCGCAACGCATGGCAGACCGGCCGCGGCAACCGCCAGCGGCAATAGAAATCGATACATCGAATTCTCCTAAAAAAAGGGAAGGAATTCGACGAGACGTCGCCTTGATATCAGATTGAAAAGAGTAGCAAAGGGCAGCCTCGTCGCGCTAAGCGACGAGGTGCCAGTCCGGCCGAGGCGGACTATCGGGGATGTGAGAGCGATACCGTATCTCGGCGACTTGTCCATGTTCCGCTGCGCTCACAGCGGCCATTCCGAATACGTTTGATATCGCGACCGCATGCGAAAACATCTGACAGTATTCGCAGTCGTTATGAAATTTCTTCGACTCGCTGCCGCCATCGGATTGCGATGCTTGCGTCTTGTGCTGATGACTGTGATGGCCGAAATGGCTGACGACCTCTTTTTCGTGCGTGCAGTAACGAGCCGTAGCCGCCCAGGAATACTGGAACGGTATGGCCATCACTAACAAGATAAAGAGGATTTTTTTCACAATAGCAGAATAACACAGCACAAAGGTGGGTACAGCCGGGTTTGCTTCAGGGCCGTGAACTTAGCGAGAAAAATACCCGATAAACCCTCATGGGGTTGGAGAGCAGGACAGCGAAACGGGTTGATAAAAAACAAAAATGCCATGCAAATCAGAGACTTGCATGGCATATCTTACAGAGTCGAGCAATTGGGCCTCAGAACGGAATATCGTCATCCATATCCGAGAAATTCGACGCCGGACGCGGTGCCGGACGCGCAGCGCCGCCGCCCTGATTGCCGCCCTGATTGCCGCCCTGATTGCCACCTTGGCCACCGCCTTGATATTGTTGCGGTGCCTGCTGGCGCTGGGCCGGGGCATTGTTGCCGCCGCCGTAGCCGCCCTGATTGCCGCCGCCATAGCTGTCGTCGCCGCCGCTGGCACTTGGGCGTCCGCCCAGCATTTGCATGGAATCGGCGATGATGTCGGTCGAGTATTTTTCGACGCCGTCCTTATCGGTGTATTTACGGGTGCGCAGCTTGCCTTCGACGTAAATGCCGGAACCTTTTTTCAGATACTGACCGACGATTTCGGCCAGTTTGCCGAAAAACGAGATGCGGTGCCATTCGGTCGCTTCTTTTTGCTCGCCGGTTGCCTTGTCTTTCCATTTGTCGGTGGTCGCTACCGCGATGCTGGCGATGGCGTCGCCGTTGGGCATATAGCGGGTTTCGGGATCGCGGCCGAGATTGCCGACGATAATGACTTTGTTGACTGATGCCATGGTAAGACTCCTGGTGTGCTGCCGCGGCCATGCCTTGCGAGTCCGCAGCGCGTTAAGTTTTCCGCCAAATTTTACCCGCAATTGCGATGCATTTTGGGTAGGCGGTCAACGATTATAGCTAAAAATGCCAGCTTTTCAGTGGATTTTTTCATGGTTTATTTGACATCGGCGAGGCCGGAACGATCGCCGGCCGGCCCGTGCCCCGCCCTTCAGCCCCCCATGGCCATGCCGCCAAAGTGCAGTCCTTCTTACTACCAATTTGAAAAAAGGCTATAGTATCAGGCTGGCCGCGATTTTTAGCGTCCCGCCCGCCAGAAAGGCCCCGCATTCCGGTCCCGGCCACCATACAGAAAGCAAGCTCGAACACATGGAACAAATTCGCATCCGCGGCGCCCGTACGCACAATCTGAAAAACATCAATCTCGATCTGCCACGCAATCAGTTGGTCGTCATTACAGGGTTGTCCGGCTCGGGCAAGTCGTCGCTGGCCTTCGATACCCTGTACGCCGAAGGGCAGCGCCGTTACGTCGAATCCTTATCGTCGTATGCTCGGCAATTTTTGCAATTGATGGAAAAACCCGATGTCGACCTGATCGAGGGCCTGTCGCCAGCCATCTCGATCGAGCAGAAAGCGACTTCGCACAATCCGCGCTCGACGGTCGGCACCGTCACCGAAATCCACGATTACCTGCGTCTGCTGTATGCGCGCGTCGGCACCCCGTATTGCCCCGACCATCCCGAGCATCCGCTGGCCGCGCAAACCGTGTCGCAAATGGTCGATACCGTGCTGGCCATGCCCGAAGGCACCAAGTTGATGATTCTGGCGCCGGTGGTGGCCAATCGCAAAGGCGAGCACGTCGACCTGTTCGAGCAGATGCAAGCCCAGGGTTTTGTGCGCTTCCGCGTTCAGAGCGGCACCGCAAAAGCGAAGATCGTCGAGATCGACGATTTGCCGAAGCTGAAAAAATCGGAAAAACACACGATCGATGTCGTCGTCGACCGCGTCCGCGTCAATGGCGAACTGGGCCAGCGGCTGGCCGAGAGTTTCGAGACGGCGCTGCGCCTGGCCGACGGCCGCGCCATTGCGCTCGACATGGACAGCGCCGAAGAACAGGTCTTTTCGAGCAAATTTGCGTGCGCCATCTGCGGCTATTCGCTGCAGGAATTGGAACCGCGCCTGTTTTCCTTCAATAACCCGATGGGCGCCTGCCCCGAATGCGACGGCCTCGGCCATATCGAGTTTTTCGATCCCAAGCGCATCGTCGCCTTTCCCAACCTGTCGCTGGCCTCAGGCGCGGTCAAGGGCTGGGACCGGCGCAACCAGTTCTATTTCCAGATGCTGTCGAACCTGGCGACATTCTACGAATTCGACCTCGACCTGCCGTTCGAGCAATTGCCGGAGAGCGCGCAGCAAGCCGTGCTGTACGGCTCGGGCAAGCAGCAGATCCCGTTTGTCTACATCAACGAGCGCGGCCGCGCCGTGGTGCGCGAACATGCCTTCGAGGGCGTGGTCACCAATTTGCAGCGCCGCTACCGCGAAACCGATTCGATGGCGGTCAAGGAAGAGCTGGCCAAATTCATCAACGAAAAACAATGCCCGTCGTGCGGCGGCGCGCGCCTGCGCACCGAAGCGCGCTTCGTCAAGGTCGGCAACGGCGCGCAGGAACGCGCCATTTATGAAGTGGCGGCCGAACCGCTGCGCAAGACGCTCGAGTTTTTCGAAAACCTCAAGCTGAGCGGCGCCAAGAAAGAGATCGCCGACCGCGTGGTCAAGGAAATCATCTCGCGCCTGAAGTTCTTGAATAACGTCGGCCTCGATTACCTCTCGCTCGACCGCAGCGCCGATACGCTGTCGGGCGGCGAAGCGCAGCGCATCCGCCTGGCCTCGCAGATCGGCTCGGGCCTGACCGGCGTCATGTATGTGCTCGACGAGCCGTCGATCGGCCTGCACCAGCGCGACAACGACCGCCTGATCGGCACGCTGCGCCATTTGCGCGACATCGGCAACAGCGTGCTGGTGGTCGAGCATGACGAAGACGCGATCCGCACCGCCGACTGGGTGGTTGACATGGGGCTCGGCGCCGGCGTGCACGGCGGCGAAATCATCGCCCAGGGCACCTTGGCCGATATCTTGAAAAGCAAGAAATCGCTGACCGCCAAATACCTGAACGGCACATTGAAAATCAAGGTGCCGAAAAAGCGCACGCCATTCGATCCCGAGCGCCAGCTGGTCGTCACCGGCGCCACCGGCAACAATCTGAAATCGGTGACCATGCAGCTGCCGGTCGGCTTATTAACTTGCGTGACCGGCGTCTCGGGCTCGGGCAAGTCGTCGCTGGTCAACGACACGCTGTACCCGGCCCTGTCGCGTCACCTGTACGGCTCGCACACCGAACCGGCGCCGCACGAATCGATCAGCGGCCTCGAACACTTCGATAAAGTCATCGCCGTCGACCAGGCGCCGATCGGGCGCACGCCGCGCTCCAATCCGGCCACTTATACCGGCTTGTTTACGCCGATCCGCGACCTGTTTTCGACGGTGCCGGCGGCCAAGGAACGCGGTTACAGCGCCGGCCGTTTTTCGTTCAACGTCAAGGGCGG
>JAIZVZ010000077.1 GCA_021768485.1 Oxalobacteraceae bacterium
ACGATTGCCGGTTTTCTGGTAATTGCCGGCCTGACCGGCGCCGTCACATCCTGGGATCACGAGCTCGACGAGTGGCTCAACAGCGATCTCTACCTGACCACCAGCCGCGGTCCCTTCCTCGACCCGATGACCCTGGCCGCCGCAGTCGAAGCCGCCGACAGCCGGGCCCAGGTGGCATATCTGCCGCTCGGCTTCGAAACCGGCCACACGGCCGGCTATTATGTCGAACCGCGCCTCGACCCGGCCACCGGCAAACCCTACCAACTCGGCTACAACAAGGTGCATGTCGATCCGGTCACGGCCGCCATCGTCGGCCGCCGCGACAGCAACGCCGTCTCGCTGTCGCGCGAAAACCTGATGCCTTTTCTGCGCAAACTGCACTACAGCCTGCACATGCCGGCCATGTGGGGCAGCGACCGCGTCGGCTACTGGATCATGGGCACGGTGGCGCTGCTGTGGCTGCTCGACAGCTTCGTCGCCTTTTACCTGACCACGCCGCGCCGTATCGCACGCCCGCAGGACGCCGGGGCCGAAGTCCAGCCGCAGCGACGCCGGCCTGCCGGCTGGTGGCAGCGCTGGAAACCGGCCTGGATGCTGCGCTGGCGGGCCGGCGGCTACAAGCTCAATTTCGACCTGCACCGCGCCGGCGGCCTGTGGATCTGGGGCGTCATCCTCGTCATCGCTTTTACCTCGTTTTCGCTCAATCTGTACCGCGAGGTGTTTTATCCGGTGCTGTCGCTGGTCTCGAAGACCACTCCGGGGCCGTATGAAACGCGGCCCATGGTGCCGCTCGGCCAGGCGGTCAAGCCGGCACTCGGTTTTGCACAGGTAATAAAAATCGCCGGCACCGAAGCGCGCCGCCGCGGCTGGGATACGCCGCTGGGCGGGATTTATTATCAAAAGCGCGGCGGCTTTTACAACGTCTCGTTTTTCAACGCTGCCGATGACGGCGGCCAGCGCGGCATGGGCTTGAGCAATCTGTACATCGATGCCCAGGATGGCCGCGTGCTGAGCCAGAACCGGCCATGGGAAGGCACGGCGGCCGACGTTTTCGTGCAGCTGCAATTTCCCCTGCACTCGGGACGCATCCTCGGCCTGCCGGGACGCATTCTGATGTCGCTGATGGGCTTGATGATCGCCATGCTGTCGGTGACCGGCGTCGTCATCTGGGCCCGCAAGCGGCGCGCCCGCATGCTGCAGGCGCGCCAGCGCAAGGCACACGCCGGCTAACAGGCACCACTAGGACGCCGCCAGCGGCAGCATCACGCTGAAGGTCGAACCTCGGCCGGGCACGCTACGCACGCTGACCGATCCCTGGTGGGCCATGGCCAACTGACGCGTGATATACAGCCCCAGTCCAAGACCGCCCGACAAATCGTGTTTGCGGGCCCGCTCGAACGGCGCAAAAATGCGCTCGATATCTTCTGGCGCAATGCCGCGCCCGCAGTCCTGCACATGAATGCGAACCGCCTCTGGCTCGATATCGCACGACACCGTCACCGGGCCGCCTTCACCGTAGCGCAGGGCATTGGTCAGCAGATTGATCAGAATTTGTTCTATCCGAAATTCATCCCACATTCCGCTCACCGGCGCCATCGGCAACAAGGTGATGGCGCAGGCGGCAGCGGCGGCCTGCGGCGCAAAGTCGTTGACCACCTGGGCCAGCAAGGCCGACAGCTCGGTCGCTTGCGGGCGGATCGACAAATGTCCGCTGCGCAGGCGCGAGGTATCGAGCATGTCGTTGATCAGCCGGACCATGCTGCGGATCTGCCGGCCGTCGCGCGCCACCATATTGCGCAAATAATGCTCGTCGAAAAATTCAAGATTGCCGCGCTCGAGCTGCAAGGTGCGCAGTTGCAGTTCCAAAAACAGGGTATTGAGCGGCGTGCGCAATTCGTGCGCGGCCATCGACATGAAATCGTCGCGCATCTGGATCGCGTGCTGCAATTGCACCTGCGTGCGATTCAATTCGTCCATCAGGATGTCCTGCTCGGCACGGCTCGCTTCGAGCGCGCTGACCTGGCGCCGGGTCTCGTTGCGCTGCTGGTGCAGGGCCACAAAGACATTGACCTTGCTCTGCACCGCATTGATATCGAGCGGCTTGTGCAAGAAATCGACGGCGCCCGATTCATAGCCCTTGAACGCATAGTTCAGCTCGCGGCCGGCGGCACTGACGAAGAAAATCGGGATGCGGCGCGTTTTTTCGGTACCGCGCATCAGCTCGGCCAGCTCGAAACCGTCCATGCCAGGCATCTGCACATCGAGAATCGCCAGTGCAAAATCGTGCTCGAGCAGCAGGGTCAGGGCTTGCTCGCCTGAAGCGGCCTGGAATACCTGGCGGTCGTCGCGGCGGATGATGGCGTTCAAGGCCTGCAGGTTTTCCGGCTTGTCGTCGACAATCAGCAGCTTGGTGCGGCAGGCATCGCCGGCTAAGTTTTCTTGTTTATCGTTCATTATTCCGGACCTCTGTACTTTATCGCCGGCGCCTCCGGCATTTCGCAGAAAAAGCATGACATCCCTTTCACAACTTCCGATACAGACGCTGCTGTCTGAGCTGAACTTCAAAGCGATCGGCATAGTCCGAAAAATCGATGCTTTCGATATTGCCCAGTCCGAGAAAGCCGCGCCGGCACAACGATTCATGGAACAGTCCGAGCGCGCGGTTTTGCAAGGGCTTGTTAAAATAGATGAGCACATTGCGGCACGACACCAGGTGCGTCTCCGAAAATACATTGTCGGTCGCCAGGCTGTGATCGGCAAAACTGATGTTGCCGCACAGGGCGCGGTCGAAGCGGGCCACGCCATGGCTCACGCTGTAATAGTCCGACAGCGCACGACGGCCGCCCGCCAGCAGATAGTTGGCATGGTAATGCGGCATGCTGGCCATCGGATAGGCGCCGCTCTTGGCTTTTTCGAGCGCGCGCGGATTGATGTCGGTGGCATAGATGATCGCGCGTTCGAGCAAACCCTCTTCATGCAGCAGGATCGCCATCGAATACACTTCTTCGCCGCTGCTGCAGCCGGCGATCCAGATTTTCAGCGAGGGATAGGTGTGCAGGACCGGCGCGACCTCTTCGCGCAGCGCCAGAAAATAGCCGGGATCGCGAAACATCGACGTCACCGGCACCGTCAGAAACTGCAACAGGCGCAAAAATGCGTTTGGCTGATGCAGCACTTTCTCCTGCAGCGCCGAGATCGTCGGACAGCCCATCTGTCCCAGTGCGTGCGTGACGCGGCGCTGCTGTGAGAGCGCGGAATAGTCGCGAAAATCGTAGTCATACCTGTAATAGATGGCATCCATCAGCAACCGCAATTCGATGTCGGCGATCTCATTCGGCATGGCGTTCCACATGCGGCATCCAGACCCGCAGCAAGGAATACAGGCGCTCGAGATCGATCGGCTTGGCCAGATAATCGGTGGCGCCGGCATTGATGCATTGCTCCTGATCGTCCTTCATGGCCTTGGCGGTAATGGCAATGATCGGCAGCTTCCTGAAGCGCGCAATCCCGCGAATGCGGCGCGTCGCTTCGAGCCCGTCCATACCGGGCATCATCACATCCATCAGGACCAGATCGATATCGGCAATCGCTTCGAGCTGGCTGATCGCTTCGAAGCCGTTGCGGCCGATCTCGACCGTCAGCCCCTTGCGTTCGAGGGCACTGGTCAGCGCAAAAATATTGCGCACATCGTCGTCCACCAGCAAGACCTTGCGCCCTTCGAAAATGCGGTCGCGATTGCGCACCACTTGCAGCATCGATTGCGCCTCGCTCGACAATTGCGTTTCGACCTTGTGCAAAAACAGCGTCACCTCATCGACCAGGCGCTCGGGCGAACGGGCGCCCTTGATGATGATGGAATTGGAGTATTTGCGCAGCTCCATCTCTTCGGCGCGCGTCAGATTGCGGCCCGTGTAGACGATCACCGGCGGGAAGGACGTGATCTCTTCGGCCGCCATGCGCTTCAATAACTCGTTGCCCTCGATATCAGGCAATTTCAAGTCGATGATCATGCAGTCGAATACCGTCGTGCGCAAATGCTGCAGAGCCTGGTCACCCAATTCGACCGCCGTGATCTCGACATCGGGCGCACCGATCAGCTGCGCCACGGCGGCGCGCTGGCGGGCATCGTCCTCAACCAGCAACACGCGCTTGACGCTTTGCTTGAACTTGACTTCGAGCTTGCGAAACACCTCCTTCAATTCCTCGCGCGTGGTCGGCTTTTGTGCGTAGCCGATAGCGCCGAGCTGCATCGCGGTGTCGCTGCGATCGGCCGCCGACACCACGTGCACCGGGATGTGGCGGGTGGCCGGGATTTCCTTCAACTGCTGCAGCACGCCGAGCCCGGAACCGTCCGGCAGACGCATGTCGAGCAAGATCGCGTCGGGCAGGTATTGCGCCGCCAGCGCCAGGCCTTCGTCGGCGCCATGCGCCACCAGGCAGCGAAATTGCATCTCGTGCGCCAGATCGAACAGAATGCCGGCAAATGCCGGTTCATCCTCGATCACCAGCACGGTGCGCGTGTGCGGCATGCTGCTGTGGCGGTCGTCGGCAAAACGCGGCAACTCTTGCGGCAGCGGCAAAATGGCCGGCACGGCGGGCGCGGCCGGCAGCGCCATATGCCGCTCTGGCACGCGCTGCGCTTCGATCTCGACAGCGTTGTCCTGCCAGTGTTCGGGCAGCACCAGCGTAAACGTGCTGCCCTGGGCCGGCGCACTGGCGAGGCGCAAGGCGCCGCCCAGCAAGGTGGTCAGATCACGCGAAATCGACAGCCCCAGGCCGGTGCCGCCATAGCGCCGGCTGGTGGTGCCGTCGGCCTGGCGGAAGGCTTCAAAAATGGCCGCGTGCTGTTCCGGCGCCACGCCGATGCCGGAATCGCTCACCGCAAAGCTGATGCCGCCATCGGCCGCGCGTCCGACCCGCAGGCTGACGCTGCCGGTTTCGGTGAACTTGATGGCGTTCGACAACAGATTGCGCAGGATTTGCTCGACGCGCTGGATATCGGAAACGATGACAGCCGGCGCCGAACTGTCGATGACGGTGCTGAAATCGAGATGCTTTTGCTGGGCCAGCGGGTCGAAGGTGCGCTTCAGGCCGGCCACCATCCTGGCGATCGAAATGGTTTCCGGCATCAGTTCAAGCTTGCCGGCTTCGACTTTGGAGATATCGAGAATATCGTTGATCAGATTGAGCAAGTCGTTACCGGCCGAGTAAATGGTTTCGGCGAACTTGACTTGCTCTTCCTGCAGATTGCCTTGCGGATTATCGGCCAGTAATTTGGCCAGAATCAGCGAGCTATTGAGTGGCGTCCGCAATTCATGCGACATGTTCGCCAAAAATTCGGATTTATAGCGACTGGCGCGCTGCAAGTCATTGGAGCGTTCGTCGAGTGCGACCTGGGCCAGATTCAGGGCCGCGTTTTTCTGGTCGAGCTGCAGCGCCTGTTCAGTCAATTGCGCATTGCTCAATTCGAGTTGCGTCTTTTGATTGCGCAAACCGGTCTGCGATTGTTCGAGCACTTGCGACTGCGCTTCGAGTTCTTCGTTGACGGCGCCGAGCTGCTCCTGGCGCTCCTGCAATTCTTCATTCAATTGCTGGGCTTCGTCGAGAATGTCTTGCACGCGCTGGCGGTACAAGGCCAGGCCGACCGCATTGCCGATATTGCTGGAGACGAGCTTGAGAAAATCGAGATCACGCGATTCGACCATGCGCATGAAACCGAGCTCGAGCACGCCGTTGACGCGGCCCTCGGTCATAAAGGGCAGCACCACCACATTTTTCGGTTTGCCCTGCCCCAGGCCCGAGATCACATTCAAATAGTCGTCGGGCACATCCTGCACCAGCAACAGCCGGTTTTCATGCACGGCGCGGCCCAGCAAACCCTCTTTGTCGTGAAATGCCTGGCCGTCGATCTGGCGCTCGGTGCCGTAGGACTCGACATGGCGCAGCGTGCCGTCGTCTTCGCGCACGTAAAACGCGGCCACCGTGACCTCGAGATGACGCACCAGATATTCGAGCGCGCGCAGGCCGACGCCGGCCAGCGTCGGATGACCGACCAGGTGTTCGTTCAATTCGCCCTGGCCCGTAATCATCCACGATTGCGCCTTGAGGATGGCGGCGCGGTCGGTATGCTTTTTCAGCACATCGTCGAAGGTCGTCGACAGATTGAGCAATTCGCGGCGCCCGAGCAGGGCCAGCAGCGCGCTGACCGACAAGGTAAACAACAGATACAGGCCGACGGTCCACATCGTCGTTTGCTTGACCGTGTCATTGCGCTCGCGCAGCAAGCGCTTTTCGGTGTCGATGACGTCGGCAAATTCGCTGCGGATTTCCTTGAACAAGGCATTGCCGCGCCCCGAATGAAACGACTCGCGGTCGCTAAGCTGGGCGTGCCGCAAATCGATTTTTTTCTGGGCAAAAATAATCCACTCGGCCTGCAAGGCATGCAGGCGCTGCAGCCGCTCGCCCTGCAGCGGATTGTCCCTGACCAGCGCCGTCAGATTGCCCATGCGGGCGCTGATGGCCAGCTTGCTGATGTCGTACGATGCGAGATAGTCATCGTCGCCGGTAAGCAGATAACCGCGCATGGCGCTTTCCATGCTCACCGATAGCGTGACGGCCTCATTGGCATTGGCCAGCACCTCTTCCGTATGCTCGACCAGTTTGAGCACCGACAGCAGATAAAAAATCAGGCCGACGAATACCACGACGCTGAACATGCCCACGCCCAGCGGCAACAAGATGTTCCTGGCGAGGATGCGTTTGAAGCTATTGGAATCGGCAAGCGGTAAATCCGTCATTTTTGTCTTTTCGGTGGCAAAACTGACTGAGTCTACTCCTTTGCTCGCGGAGCGCCGGATTTACTTTGCCTTATATGCGAGTTAAGGCACTTTTTAATGAAATTAAATAAAATTGGCGTGTTTTTACAGGAAAAAACATATGTATTGCCGACCTGCCATTTTCTCGCCACGCCGTACCGCCACGGCATTTTTTTGCCATGCCGTTAATTGATGGTTTTCAGATTTTTGTCGAGAAAAGCTTCGACATGGCGCCAGAAGTCGATCCGGTTGCTTTCATTCTGCCAGTCGGCTGCCTCGTCATCGTAAGCAATCCATTCGAGCTGGGCGTTGGTGGCGCTGACGGCCTTGCGCAAATTGGCCGCACTGGCCGGCGGCACCCGGCGGTCGAGCCTGCCGTAGGCCATCAACAAGGGCTGCGTCAGTTTGGCGGCATTGAGCAATGGCGAGCTGGCGCGGAACTGCGCAGCATTGGCGAGCGGATCGCCGATCAGGGTTTTAAGGCTGTATTGCTGCAGCGAGTCGGGCGCGAAGTCGCTCTCGACCACGCTGAACATGGTCTCGATATCGCTCACGCCGGCCCATTCGACGCCGCAGCGGAAGATCGCCGGATTCCTGATCAAACCCATCAGGGTCGCATAACCGCCATAGCCGCCGCCCATGATGGCGATCCGCTTGGGGTCGGCCCAGCCTTTTTGGGCAGCCCATTGCGCGGCATCGGCCAGATCGTCTTGCATGGCGCGGCCCCATTGCTGCCAGCCGGCCTGAAAATGCGCCGGACCGAAGCCCATGCTTCCGCGGTATTCGGGCTCAATCACGAGATAGCCGCGCGAGGCCAGAAACTGCGCCTCGCGTTCCCATTCCCAGGAAGCGCCGCGCTGATTCGGTCCGCCATGCACCAGCACCACGGTCGGCAAGAGACTGCCGAGCTTGCCGGGCGGGGTCGTGACATAGACGGGAATCTGCCTGCCGTCGCGCGCCCGGTAATGGTAAAAATCGCGCAAGCCCATCTGCGCCGGCCGGATCGCCGGATAGGCCTGGCCCAGCGGCTGGAGCGCGCCGCTGGCCACGCTATAGACGAGGTATTGCGGCGGCTGCCGATCCGAACGCGCCGTCACCAGAATGGCCGGCGCGCTCTGGCAATACGGGCCGCAGCGCAGCGTGTTGACAGTCGCCGGCAGCAAGGCATCGATTTTTTTCTGCAAGTCCTTCCAGTGCGGATCGAACCAGACGGTCGACTCGGCATCGCTCTGGATATGCATGCCGAGAATTTTCTTGCTGGCGCCATCTTGCTCGACGCTGGCGCGCACATCGAAGCCGTCGACATTGACTAACGGCTCTGCGGCCAATTTCATCGTCTTGAGATCAAGCGAAAACAAGGCTTCGGTGCCATGGTAGAAGGCCCGCGCATACAGGGCGCCATTGCTATCGAAAAAAGCAGGGATGAAAGGACGGCGGTAACAATCGAAACTGCCGATCTCGTGCCAGCCGGCCATCTCCGGCGCCCGATAGGAATAACTGCAGCGGCCATTGACTTCCGACACTGCCAGGCGCGGCCGGCCCTCGAAATCGAGCAGCCAGCTGCGCACATTCGATGGCTGCGGCCCCTCGAGCAAATCGGACAGGGCGCGCGTGCGGGTATTGAGGCGATACAGACGCGAAGTCAGGAAAGAACGGTCGGCATCGCGGAAAACATATTTTATGACGACAATATCATCGGAGCCGTCCTGCAAGGTCGCGGCAAAACGGTAGTAGCCGGTCAGCACCCGGCTTTTGATCAGACTGCCGGTGAATTCCTGGTGATAGCGGCGGTTGCCATTGATGAGCTCGGTAAAATTTTTGCCGTCACGGTCGACCGCATATTCGCGCCACGCGCCCTGGGCTTCCATTTCGGCATTTTTTTGCGTAAAACTGAGCCTGTTTTCATTAACCCATTGCAGCGATTCGATCCGGTCGCTTTTTGTCGTGGCGGCAATCGTCAGCTTGTTCAGATTGGCCGTGTCGCGCACGCCGAGCACCTGGCGGCCGTCGGCCATCACATTGACGGTGGCGACGTAGCGCCCGTGCGGCGACAGCAGCGCCGACTGCAGGTCGGCATTCTTGAAAAAACTCTCGACGCCGGGCAGACTGTCGGCGCCAGCGGCCAGCGGGCAAACGGAAAGTAGCAGAGCGCTGGCGAAAAGCGGCAAAAACAAAGACTTGGACATCGCGTGACCGATAAATAATTATCAATCAAACCATAATACCCGTTGACTGCCAGCGGTCAAGCAAAGAACGGCCGAATGTCATTGCCGCATGAAAATAAGCCATCCATGTTGCATATACATGCTATTCGCCGGCCCGCTTGCCACCATTGCAGCAAGCGGGCCGGCCGCCGTCACGGCATCACTTCGACATATTCATACACTTCGCAATTGGCCACCGCATCGCGCACCGCCAGCGACGCCCTGGCATACCAGGCATGCGGATCGTGGCGGTCGATTTCTTCGCCGAGGAACTTGACCAGCTCGCAGACCGGTTCGACCACGTTGCGGCGGTAGTCGTCGTTGCCTTCGACATAAGCGACGTGCAGATTCTTCATGCAATTGCCGCGGCAAAAAGCATAGGCCGAGCAGCCTGTGCACGGCATGTTGGCGTGCGGCTGCAAGGGGCTGCGCTTGAGCCAGTTGTCGTTGACCGAGCCATGCTGCATGGCTGGTTCATCGGTCATGTCGGGGCAAGGGAAGATCGAACCGTTCGGCAAGACATTCAGGATATGCGTCGAGGCCCGGCACTGGCTGTGGCCCGCATACAATTCCTTGGCGCGCGAGGGCAAGACCTTGTTGCGCACGATGCCCATGATAGGGATGAAGGGATACAGGATGTCGCCGGTAAAGAAGCGCTCGACCAGTTGCGTGATGATGCGCCGCTTTTTCGCGACCGCCTCGGGCGAGTAAGCCGTCTCGCTTTGCACGAATTGCCAGTAAACGTAATCGAACGAGGCCAGCAGGCCGTCGAGTTCTTCGAATGTGGTGTCTTCGCTGCCCCAGGTCACGCGCGCCGTCAGCGAACCGCCGAGGCGGCTGCGGATGCTGTCGACGCGGTTGATCACGCGCATATACACGCCCTTGCCGCGGAAACCGTCGGTAATCTTTTGTCCGCCATCGACCGAGACCAGTACATTGGACAGCTTGGCCAGCATGGCGTCCGGCACGCGATGCAACAAGGTGCCGTTGGTTTGCAGGTTATAGCGGTAGTTCGGATAACGCGCCATCACCTGTTCCATGAATTCGATATTGAGGGTCGGCTCGCCGCCGTAGAACGTGACATAGACTTCGTGCTCGCTCAAATGCGTGCGGATGAAAGTGTCGAGCGCTTCCGGCGAATAGGTGACCTTGCCCTGCGAACCGACGACCGCGCTTTCGGAACAATAGGTGCATTTGAGGTTGCAGCTCAGCGTGGTAAACAACTGCAGCTCGACCCGGCGGCCGACGATCGGAGAGACGTTTTCAGAAGCGGACGTAGAGCAAGAGTCAAGTGCAGAGCAAGATTGTAGTGCGGACATAATTCTTTCAGAACACGATTTGGCAAGGAGCTGAATTCTAACCAAAACTGTCTGAACGGCAAATAAAAATCGTGTCTATAAGCCAACTTTCCATCGTCTGACCGGCAAAAAGCGGGCCACGGGGCCGGCCCGGCCTTGCCTGCGGTCTTGCTTATCAGCGCGCTGCCCCCCCGCCCAGCCGATTGGACTTGTATATCGGACTTGCCCACATTTACTGTGTGTAATCCTGTGGGTAACTGATCTGGCGGCCCGCTAAGTCCTTGCTTAAAAAGAAGATTTTGCAGGTGAGCAAAATTAAGGCATGCCTGCATGAAGCCTGCGTCAGGCCTGCACCCGGACCTGCTAGGCCGTTTCCAGGGATGCTGTCGTTTCCGGGAAAAACAGGCGCGAAAAGCTGATGGCACTGCCCACCAGCGCAAACAAGACACCCAGGCCGACGCCGTAGCTGGCGCCGTGCGCGCCCGACAAGCTCAGGCACAGGGCGACCAGCGCCGCCCCGCACGCCTGGCCGGTCAGGCGGGCCGTGGCGACGATGCCGCTGGCGCCGCCGCTGCGCGAGAGCGGCGCACTGCTCATGATCGCTTTCAGATTGGGGGCCTGGAAAAAGCCGAAGCCGAGCCCGCATAAAGCCATGCGCCAGACGATGTCGAGCACCCCGGCATGCGGCGACAGCAGCAGCAGCGTGCCCAGGCCCAGCGCGAGCACCAGCAAGCCGCAGCCGCCCAGCAAACCCGGCGAATGGCGGTCGCACAAACGGCCGGCAATCGGCGCCATGATGCCCACCAACACCGGCCACGGCGTCATCAAAAAGCCGGTCTCGATCGGCGAGCGGCCGAGCACGCTCTCGAAATAAAACGGCAGCGAGACAAAGGCCAGGGCCTGGGCCGCAAAAGTCAGCACCGCCGTCAGCGCCGACAGCGCAAATAGCGGCCGGCGAAATAAATCGACCGGCAGCATCGGCGCCAGATGGCCGGCCTGACGGCGCAGCAGCAGCACCAGAAACGTGACCGCCAGCCCCAGCTCGCTCAACAGCGTGAGGCGGTCGGACAGATGGGCGGCATCGCCGAGCGCCAGGATGAACATGCCAAACGCCCCGGCATTGTAGAAAGCGGTGAGCTTGTCGAAACGGTGAGCGGACAGCTTGATGCGCGGCAGCGCCTTGAACGCGACCAGGCAGCCGAGCAGGCCAACCGGCACATTGATCGCAAACAGCCACGGCCACGATGAAAACGCCAGAATCAGCGACGCCAGCGAGGGCCCCAGCGCAAAGCCGGCCGCCACCACCATGGCATTGGTGCCGAAGCCGCGCCCCAGCATGCGCGCCGGGTAAATACTGCGCAACAGGGCGGAATTGACGCCCATGATGGCACTGGCGCCAAGACCCTGAAACAGGCGCGCCACCACCAGCGAGGGCAGCGACCAGGCCAGAGCGCAGGCCAGCGAGGCGGCCGTAAACAACATCAGGCCGGCAATGCAGACGCGCCGGTAACCGATGATTTCGCCAAGCGCGGCCAGCGGCAGCAGCGTGGCCACCATCGCCAGCTGATAGACATTGACGATCCACACCGATGCCGCCGGCGTGGCATGCAGTTGCAGCGCCATGCCAGGCAGCGCCGTGTTGGCGATCGCCGTATCGAGCGAAGCCAGGCCGACCCCGATCGCCAGCGATAAAATCGCCCAGGTCCGGGTGCTGCCGGACAAACCATCCTGCTCCGCCTGTTGCGCCGGCTTCACCGGTGCGCTCTGCGGCGTATCTTCTTGCTGCATCACTGTCTGTGTCCTCTGCATGCATACGGTTGGCGCCGGCGGGCTTGCCGCGATGGCCATACCAAGCCCAGCATTGTGCCAGTTTCGCGCGGCCGGCGCAAAACGGCTTTGTATCGGGTATGTAGGATGGAAATCGGGTGCCGCCGTCCGGGCGGTGGCCGGATTGGGCGCTCGCGGCAAAGGAGTAATGAAGCGGACCACGCCGGCAGCGGCAAATTTTTCACCGAAAATCGCCTGAGCGGCAAGCAGACATTAATCCAACGCAATCGTCATTCTGCAATTTATGCGAGGCTTTATCGTCGCGCCGGCGCGCGGCCGGATCAAGCAGAGAATGAACAAAAGGCGACGCAAAAACTCTATATGCAAATGCACTTTTCTTCGTTAGAAAAGCCGGCATCGCGTGCTATCTTGCAGCGCAATCGCTGTCCTGAGGGCGCCGGCCGTCTCGCTGTTCGAAGCCGTCGCCAACCGGCGCCAGCCCCACGAAGGCAGGCGCCACCTTTTGGAAAAAACCACACCATGGCACTTTCTGCTCGCCCCGCCGTTCTCGACCTGATAGGCAACACGCCGCTGATCGAAGTGACCCGCATCGACACCGGTCTCTGCCGGCTATTTCTCAAGCTCGAATCGCAAAACCCGGGCGGCTCGATCAAGGACCGGGTCGGCCTGTGGATGATCGAGGCGGCCGAGCGCAGCGGCCAGCTCAAACCCGGCAGCACGATCGTCGAGGCGACCGCCGGCAATACCGGCCTCGGCCTGGCGCTGGTGGCGCAGGCCAAGGGCTATCCGATCGTGCTGGTGGTGCCCGACAAGATGTCGAGCGAAAAAATCCTGCATCTGAAGGCGCTCGGCGCGCAAGTGCACATCACGCGCTCCGATGTCGCCAAAGGCCATCCCGAGTATTACCAGGATTACGCGGCGCGCCTGGCGCGCGAAATTCCGCACGCTTTTTTCGCCGACCAGTTCAACAATCCGAACAATCCGGCCGCGCACCAGCAATCGACCGGCCCCGAGATCTGGGCCCAGAGCGGCCATGCGCTCGACGCCATCGTGTGCGGCGTCGGCTCGGCCGGCACCATCACCGGCCTGACGCGCTTTTTTCGCCAAGCCAATCCGGCGCTGCACTTCGTGCTGGCCGATCCGGTCGGCTCGATCCTGGCCGAGTTCGTGCGCAGCGGCGCCATCGGCGAAGCCGGCTCGTGGGCCGTGGAAGGCATAGGCGAGGACTTCGTGCCCGACATCGCCGACCTGTCGGCGGTCAAGTACGCGTATTCGATTTCCGACAGCGAGAGCTTCGCCACCGCCCGCCAGTTGCTGCGCGCCGAAGGCATCCTGGGCGGCTCCTCGACCGGCACGCTGCTGGCCGCCGCGCTGCGCTATTGCCGCGAGCAAAAGACGGCGCAGCGCGTGGTCTCGTTCGTGTGCGACACCGGCACCCGCTATCTGTCCAAGGTGTACAACGACAACTGGATGATCGACCAGGGCCTGCTGCAGCGCCCGCAGTTCGGCGACTTGCGCGACCTGGTCGGGCGCCGCTACGACGAAGGCGCGGTGATCCAGGCCGCGCCGGGCGACACCTTGAAGACGGTCTTCCAGCGCATGCGCTATGCCGACATCTCGCAATTGCCGGTGATCGAAGACGGCCGCATCGTCGGCCTGATCGACGAGTCGGACGTGCTGCTGCGGGTGCAGGCCGACGCCGCCAGTTTCAACGCCCCGGCCAGCTCGGCCATGAGCGGCGCGCTCGAGACGCTGCGCCCCGAGGCCGGACTGGACGCGGTGCGCGCCGTGCTGGCGCGCGGGCTGGTGCCGATCATCGCCGACGAGCGCCATTTTTACGGTCTGCTCACCCGTTTCGACCTTCTCAACCACTTGCGCAGGACACTATCGTGAACCAATCGAAAATCCAGGCAGCACGCCACGGCTTCGGCACGCGCGTCATCCATGCAGGTCAGACCCCCGATCCCTCGACCGGCGCCGTCATGCCGCCGATTTACGCCAACTCGACCTATGTGCAGGACAGCCCCGGCGTGCACAAGGGCCTCGACTACGGCCGCTCGCATAATCCGACGCGCTGGGCCTTCGAGCGCTGCATCGCCGACCTTGAAGGCGGCAGCCGCGCGTTTGCCTTCGCCTCGGGCCTGGCGGCGATCGCCACCGTGCTCGAACTGCTCGACGCCGGCGCCCACATCGTGGCCGGCGACGATCTGTACGGCGGCACCTACCGCCTGCTCGAGCGCGTGCGCCGCAAGAGCGCCGGCATCGCATGCAGCTTCGTCGACCTCTCCGATCCCCATGCGCTGGAAGCGGCGATCCGGCCCGAGACGCGCATGCTGCTGGTCGAAACCCCGACCAATCCGCTGCTGCGCCTGGTCGACCTCGAAGCGCTGGCGGCGATTGCCCGCCGCCACGACCTCATCACGGTCGTCGACAACACCTTTGCCACGCCGTGGATCCAGCGCCCGCTGGAACTGGGTTTCGACTTCGTGGTCCATTCGACCACCAAATTCCTCAACGGCCACTCCGACATCATCGGCGGCGTCGCCATCGCCAGCGGCGCGCCGCGCAATGCCGAGCGCAGCGAACGGCTCGGCTTCCTGCAAAACGCGGTCGGCGCCATCGCCGGCCCATTCGACAGTTTCCTCGCGCTGCGCGGCCTGAAAACGCTCAATTTGCGCATGCAGCGCCACTGCGACAATGCGCTGGAGCTGGCCGGCTGGCTCGAAGCGCAAGCCGGCGTGCGCCGCGTGCGCTACCCGGGCCTGGCCTCGCATCCGCAGCACGCGCTGGCGCGCCGTCAGATGCATGGCTTCGGCGGCATGATCGCGCTCGAACTGGAAACCGACCTGGCCGGCAGCAAGCGCTTCCTGCACGCCTGCGAACTGTTCGCGCTGGCCGAAAGCCTGGGCGGCGTCGAGAGCCTGATCGAGCATCCGGCCATCATGACGCATGCGACCATCCCGCCGCAACAAAGGGCGCGCCTGGGCATCGGCGATTCGCTGCTGCGGCTGTCGGTCGGGATCGAGGATGTGGCCGACCTCAAGGCCGAGCTGGCCGCGGCGCTGGCGGCCATGGCGGCGCAATAGCAAGCACCGCGCCCACCGGCAAATTCCGACCAGCAATTCGCCAGTCGTTTACAATATTTTCCGTCTTTTTAAAAAATAGCTTGCAATTAAATAGTGCGCAATATAATATGCCTTCATGCCCAGCAAAAAACCGCCATCGACAAAAGAACCCGTTGCCTCGCTGCTGCTGAGCGAGCAACTGTGTTTTGCGCTGTACTCGACCATGCTCGGCATGAACAAGGTGTATCGCAAACTGCTGCGCCAGTTAGGCCTGACCTATCCGCAATATCTGGTCATGCTCGTATTGTGGGAGCGCGATGCGCTGACCGTATCGGAAATCGGCGAGCGCCTGTTTCTCGATTCGGCCACGCTGACGCCGCTGCTCAAGCGCATGGAGACACTCGAGGTACTGGAACGCGTGCGGGCCAAGGCCGACGAGCGTCAAGTCATCGTCAGCCTGACCGAGCAGGGGCGCGCGCTCGAGCAGCGCGCCAGGGCCGTATCGAATGGCGTATTCTGCGCCACCGAATGCAGCCTTGATGAACTGATTGCAATGCGCGACCAGCTGCTGGTCTTGAGGGGAAAGCTGTTCAAGAATGCCTGACGGGCGCCTGCCGTGCAGTACCGGCATGCGCATTTTTTTAAAATTAATATATAGTGCGCTATTTAATAGTACACATATATGCAAATCCTGCCGGCGTGGCGCAGCGGCAGAACCGACAAGTCGCCAATTCGCTTTTTTAATTTTTATAGGAGTTTCACCATGTCCATCAAACAAGTTCTTTACCGCGCCCAAGCCACTGCAACCGGGGGCCGCGACGGCCGCGTCGCCATCGCCGACAGCAATCTCGATTTGAAATTGAGCACACCGAAGCAATTGGGCGGCGCCGGCGGCGACGGCGCCAATCCCGAACAACTGTTTGCCGCAGGTTATAGCGCCTGCTTTATCGGCGCCTTGAAATTTGTCGCCGCCCGCGACAAGGTCGCGCTGCCATCCGACTTGGCAATCGAAGGCACGGTCGGCATCGGCCTGATCGCCAACGGTTTCGGCATCGAAGTCGAGCTGAAAATCTCGCTGCCCGGCATGGAGCGCGAGCTCGCCCAGGCGCTGGTCGACAAAGCCCACATGGTTTGCCCCTACTCGAACGCGACGCGCGGCAATATCGACGTGCGCCTGACGCTTGCGTAAAACCCGCCCTCCACGCTGCCAACTGAAAGAAAACAGATTATGAATCGCTATGCCAAAATCACCGCCGCCGCCGTCATCGCTCTGGCTGCCCAGGCCAGTCTTGCCGCCGGCAGTCCCGGCGTCGAACGCAATGTGCAAGGCTTTCTCAATGCGGTCGAAGCCGGCGGCGGCCAGCCGCTGGAACAACTCTCGCCGGCCGCGGCCCGCGCCGTGCTGAGCAGCGTGCAAGCCGGCCCCAAGCTTGACTTGCCGCGGGTCGACATCGACACCAAGACCATCCGGGCCGATGGTCGCGATATCACCTTGCATATCGTGCGTCCGGCCGGCGCGGCCGGCACCCTGCCGGTATTTATGTTTTTCCATGGCGGCGGCTGGGTGTTGGGCGACTTTCCGACCCACGAACGGCTGGTGCGCGACCTGGTCGTCGGTTCCGGCGCGGCGGCGGTCTTCGTCGATTACACGCCCTCGCCGGAAGCGCGTTATCCGGTAGCGATCAACGAAGCCTACGCCGCGACCCGCTGGGTCGCCGAGCACGGCGCCGAGATCAATGTCGACGGCACGCGCCTGGCCGTGGCCGGCAATAGCGTCGGCGGCAATATGGCGGCGGTGGTCGCCCTGATGGCAAAAAATAATGGCGGCCCGGCCATCCGCAGCCAGGTCTTGCTGTGGCCTGTGACCGATGCGAGCCAGGAAGACGCGTCATACCAGGAATTCGGCGCCGCTCACTTCCTCACCAAAGGCATGATGAAATGGTTTTGGGACAGCTACACCACCGACGCCGCGCAGCGCCGGCAGATTTACGCCTCGCCGCTGCTGGCGACGCCGGACCAGCTGAAAGGATTGCCGCCGGCCCTGATCCAGACTGCCGAAAAGGACGTCTTGCGCGACGAGGGTGAAGCCTATGCACGCAAGCTCGATGCGGCCGGTGTCGACGTCACCGCCACGCGATATAACGGCATGATCCACGACTTCGGCCTGCTCAATGTATTGAGCCAGGTGCCGGCCACACGCTCGGCCATGGCGCAGGCGTCGGCGGAGTTGAAGATGCGCTTGAAGTAAGCATTCAGTTCTGCCTGCAAAGCGCGCCACTGGTGGCGGGATAGCCCAGCCGCTAACCCGCCAAATTGGCAGCCGGCACCGCATGGCTGCCGCGCGCACCGAAAAACCACAAGCACGGCCACTCATCGGCGGAAACCGTCGCGCGGCAATTCGTGGCCGGCACAATTGCGCTCGATATCATTGGCCTGGCATGACAAAGCCGGCGAATGGGACGCGCAAATATCAGAACTGGAAATTTGCCATCGGCACCGATTGCACCAATATCCGCTGGTATGTAGCCCTCCGCTCATTCCGCTGGCGGAGATCAGCCGGAATGAGCCAGGCGCGAGGCGGATGCCCGCCCTTTCGGCTGGTTTGCCCACTTCGCCGTACCCGATTGCCCTGCCTCGAACCGGCACATGCAAAAAAAGCCTGGATGGCGGCCGACGCAGCCGGGCTTGCTTGTCGAATTGAATGCATGGCCGCACTATGCCGAAAATGGGTGACGGAATGGGAAGCGGTGAAAATTGCCGAACGAAAAGAAATAATTGAAAAATAACCCTCGGAAATTAATTACCGGACGTTCAGTTGAATCGGGTTCATTTTTTAATGAATTTGTGCTTGGTTAATTACTTAATAAATTAACTTATCGAATTGATTACTTACCGTTTCGTGCGTACTTACCAAGAACAAATTTCCGGATTACACTTCAAGTTCGCCACTTTACCGAAAAAAGGAAGCCATGAGCAAAATCGTCATCGTTTATCACTCCGGATATGGACACACCAAACGCGTTGCCGAAAGCGTCTGCGAAGGCGCGC
>JAIZVZ010000235.1 GCA_021768485.1 Oxalobacteraceae bacterium
TGCACGCTGAAGTCGTAGTAGCTGTTGGCCACTTGCGCGAAGTAGCCGATGCTGCGGATTTCGCCGGTGTACAGCACCAGCGCATATTCGCCGGCTTTCAACGGCGTCTCCGGCGTTACCTTGACCAGCACGAAGCCTTCCTTGGCGCGCGACTGGTCGGGCTGCACGTCGATCTTGACGGCGTGGACGCGGTCCTTGGTGATGCCGGTCGAGTAGCTCATGTAGCCGCCGCCGATCAGCACTTCGCGCGTGTTTTTGTTGACGGCGAAATCGGCCAGCGTCAGATAGTTCTGCGGCTGCGCGTTCTTGGGCACGGAGACGATGAATTCCGGCGTGCCGGTGCTGATCTTCAGCTGGGCGGTCGGGCCGCTGAGCTGCGCGTAGGTGGCGACACCGCCGAAACCGAGCGCGCGCAGACCGGAACGCTGCTGCGGAATGATGTACTGCAAGGTGGTTTCATTGCCGTCGGCGACCAGGCTGATTACCTCGGGATTGCGCTCGTTGGACGCCGCTGGCTTGGCGTTGTTGCCGCTGTTGTTCGCCGCGGCCTTGGGCGAGCCGGCGTTGAGCACCGCGTTCAGAATGGCCGGCGTCGCGCCTTTTTCCTTCAGCTTGATGAGGGCGTTGGCGGAGGTGTCGAATTTGCTGGTGGATTTTTCGATGGACGCGATGACCACGCTTTCCGGCATGCCCGCCTCCAGCAGCTTGAGGATGTCGGCATTCGGCGCTGGCGCGGCAGCGTGTGCCGACAGCGCGATCAACAGACTGGCCAGGAGGAGAGAGTTTTGGATTTTTCGCATTGCGGCCTTCCTTGTAAGTTAAAATTTGTATTGGCGTAACTGCTAGTTAATTTTATAACATCCCCCAGGGAAATTAGTTGGTTTCTTACTCACAAACACCTGCACCTGTCGTTTCGTTGTGGCTGGTCGACGCGGATGCCGTGACCGAGGCTGATCTGCAGCGCTATCGCGGCTGGCTGACGGTCAGCGAGATGGCGCGGCATCAGCGGTTCGTGCGCGCGCAGCGTCAGCGCCAG
>JAIZVZ010000236.1 GCA_021768485.1 Oxalobacteraceae bacterium
TGTGTCTTTATAATCAACACCATATATCTGTGAATAACCACACGCAACTAACCTAGCCTTATACTTAATTGTATAGTCAGGATTATACGCATACTTTAAAATCCACTTGGTTTTCATCGCCCTACCCTCTTGTGGCGACTCACCAAACACACTTCTATCGTCGAAATTTCCAATCTCTTTCCTCATCGCATCCTCCCAATGCTCCTTCTCTGGACCAGCTAATGCTTCTTCCACACTCTCAGGATTCTTAGGTAACATAACAGCACCATGTACAACATTGGCAACACAAGCTAAATAACACTCTAAATCATTATAATTAGCTACATCATCATCAGTGTTCCAATAATAATCCTTCTCATCATCACGAGTGTCATCATATGCATCAACATCACTGTCATCACTACTATCACTATCAGTATCATTAACAACAGCATCCAGATCATCAACATCATCACCATCAGCATACCTTTCGATATAATTATTACTATCTAAATTCTCACGAATATTCTCCATAGTAATTATCTCACCAAGACTTTCATCAAATATACAGTCTTTTCTACTCACTATTGCACCAGTCTTAATATTTAACACCCTATATGTATTCTTACACTTTTCATCATAACCAAGCATACGACACAATACAGCTTTATCACTAAGTGAGTCTCCTCTCTCATCCTTAGTTAAATGATAAACACCAGGTGCATAAAACGGTACAAAATGTGATATATCAGGTACTTCACCATACACTTGCTCATAGGGAGTCTTATCAGAATTAACAGTCGGTGAACGATTAATTAAATAACATGCAGTATCAACAGCATAATCCCAATACTTTCTAGGAACATCATATACTGCCATCATAGTTCTAGCTTTATCTAACACATTCTGCATATTACGTTCAATCTGACCATTCTGAGCATGTGAATACGGTACAGACACTTGCTGCTTAATATGGTGATCAACTAAATAATTCTTAACTTCTTCACTAAGCATTACACTATCATAATCAGATTGCAACTTAGAAATTTCGT
>JAIZVZ010000237.1 GCA_021768485.1 Oxalobacteraceae bacterium
AGAGGAGACAAAAACGGCGCGTAGCAATACGCGCCGTTTTTTCGCTTGTGATTTCGCACAGGTGTGCTAAAGTTCGGGCCATGGATACCTTGACCGCAAAAAGCGAGGCCACTTACACCGCCATCATCGAAGCCGCGCTGGACATGGCGGCGACCGAAGGCATCGGCAAGCTGTCGCTGGGCGAGCTGGCCAAGCGCACCGGCATCAGCAAGAGCGGGGTGTTTTCGCGCGTCGGTTCGCTGGAGGCCTTGCAGGCCGCCGTACTGGACGAGTATGACCGCCGCTTTGGCGAGGAAATCTTCCGGCCGGCGCTGAAGCAGCCCAAGGGCTTGCCGCGCTTGATCGCGGTGGTCCATGCCTGGTCGCGGCGCGCCGCCGATGAGGGCTTGCGCAATTCCTGCCTGTACAGCGCTGGCGCTTTCGAGTTCGACGACCAGCAAGGCCCGCTGCGCGACCGCCTGCAGCAAGGCGCTGTCACCTGGCGCGCCGCGCTGCGCAAAACCATCCTGCAAGCGATGGAGCTGGGACAGCTGCGGCCGGATACCGATCCCGGCCAGCTGGTCTACGAGATCTACAGCCTGATCGTGGGCCTGATCCATGATACCCGTTTTCTGCGCGACGAGCAGGCGCCGCGCCACATGCAGCGCGCCTTCAGCCGCTTGATATCGACCTACAAAAGTTTTAACGATCTGGAGTAAGCCGGCGCCGCCGCGCGGTGGCGGGCGGCGCTTTTATTTAATCTAATTTCGCACAGGTGTGCGAAACGGAGTCAGCCATGAAAACCGTCCTGTTTTTGCTCGCCGTTGCGCTCTACTTCTTGTGCCGTCCGTTCAGCAGCACCTTGCGCTCGCTGCCGAATCGCAACGACGACTTCATGCTGTTTTAGCGGTACTGCGCCTGCTCGCCGAGGATGGCTTTCGGCTCCAGGTAGGCTTCCAGCCCGTAGGGACCGAACTCGCGGCCGATACCGGATTGCTTGAAGCCGCCGAACGGCGCGATCAGGTCGTCGTGGATGCCGTTGATGTGCAC
>JAIZVZ010000078.1 GCA_021768485.1 Oxalobacteraceae bacterium
CTTTGCCGCCTTTCTTGACAGGTTTGCCCATCTTAGGGATGACAAATGTAGCCAGAGCGAAAGCGATAAACGATGTCGAACCGGTAATCATGAACGCTGTATTCCAACCGAAACGGGTTGCAATATAGGCGCCCAGACCGCCGCCGAAAATCGCAGCAATTGCTTTAGCAGCCCAGAAGAAGCCATAGTTTTGAGCCGAGTAAGCGGTACCGAACACATCGCTGTTGGTCGATGGGAACAGAGCGTAGCTACCGCCCCAGGTAAAGAATGCTACAGCCAGCATGCAGATGAAGGCCGGGGTCGAGATGGCGGCAACGGTCGGGAAGGCGAACAGGATGATCGAATTGACGCCAAACACGATCGACATGGTCTTGTAGCGACCGATCTTGTCCGAGACAGCGCCCCAGAATGGACGGCAACCGCCGTTGAACAGATTTTGAACCGATACCGCAATTGCCATGGTGCCGGCGGCGATGCCGAGGCTCTTGCCGTAAGGTGCGCTGTTAGCTACCAGCAGCAGACCACCGAAGTTGACCGAGAAGAATGCAGCCCACAGAATCCAGAATTGTGGTGTCTTCAGCATTTGAGCCGAAGTGAAGTCTTTTTCGGTGATGACTTTAGCAGCTGGCTTGCCACCCTTTTGTTGACCTGGGAACTTGATGACCAGGGACATGAGGATGATGATGGAGCCGGTGATCAAACCTGTGTAGGCAAATGCTGGACCTACACCGCCCGATTTCAGCGTGCTGTTGATCAGTGGCAAGAAAGGCAGAACGCCGAGGCCATAGCCTGCAGCCGTAAAGCCCGATGCCAGACCGCGACGATCTGGGAACCAGCGGTTAGCCGTGTTCATCGCGATACCGTAGCAGATACCGACGCCGGCACCAGCCAGAGTGAACAGTGCGTACAGCGCTGGGGCGCTGTCGACTTGACCCATGCATGCCCAACCAATCAGAACCATTGCGCCGCCGATAACCAGCGTACCTTTAGGACCGAATTTATCGACAAAGTAGCCGCCGCTTGGTTGCGAAACGGCTTGAATAACTTGCGACAGCGTGAATGCGGTTTGCACTGCAGCCAGCGAAATCCCCAATTTGTCTTTCAGTGGGGCTGCGTACAGAGTCCAAGAGTACTGGACGCCAGAGATCATACACATTAGCAAAACAGCTAAAATTAAGTAAAACCAACGATTTTCCAGCAAACCGCCTGGTTGACCTTCCTGTGATTTATTCATTGCATCTTCTTCAAAGTTTGATTGGTTGGAAAATAAAAAAAGGGGGCAAAGATAGATTTTTGGGCCGGATCTATATGTGTCCTTGCAAAGCGCTGAGAAAACCCGTTCTTCCTGTGTACAGAGGTTTTGATCTAGAACAAGTTTTCAGCAGACGGGAATGATATGTCACACTCATGTCAGTTGAAATTGACCGGACGCAAGTTTCGGGTATATTCCCCAAATTAAAGCCCTCTGTGCAGGCTGGACTGCGGTCGCCGGCCTTCGTGCACGTTTTTCGCGCGTTCTGCGGGCTTCGATGCGGTGCAGGGAATGATGAATAAAAAACAATTTTCAGAGGCGGTGCCGGCTAATGGCTGCCGGACGGCGCTGGCTATCCGCTGACGCCGGGTTGGCAGATCGGCAATAACATGAATCATGATTAAAATACATTGCTCCGCAAACAATTTTATTGTTTTTGTATTATGTCTTTGTATTGATTTCTCGGCCGCGTCCATGCTTCTGATGACGATCGGCGCTTCGGACCGGCAACTATTGCGCGCTGCAAAGTGTGAAATGTGTCGGCCGATAATGTTTCAGACGATAATGTTTCAACTGATAATGTTTCAGCTGATAGTCGGGGTGTAAAGTTGATTTAAGGCTTTTGCTGCCGGGTAAATGTCTAGGTACACTCAACAGACAATGCGCAATGTTATTTTTTAACTAACTGTATGCGTCAATTATTTACGTAATAATGGGTGAGCCTAGATGATGAAAAAGCTGTTTGCCGTTTGTTTGTTTGTCTGGAGTGGAATTGGGCTGGCGCAAGGCGCCAATGTCGCGCAGGCGAAAGCGCTCGCTGTCGTCACGCCGGTGATCGGTTGTGAACAACTTGCCCAGGCAGACTTGAGCAATATCGTGGATTCGCAGGTCGTAATCCGGTCGGCAACGGTGCTCGGCACCACCAAGGGCAAGTTCTGCAAGGTGACCGGAACCATCAAGCCCGAGATTAATTTTGAAGTCGATCTGCCGATGGAGCATTGGACCCAGCGCTTCATTCTTGGCGGATGCGGCGGCATGTGCGGCATGACGCGCGTCGGTTATTCGCAGGCCAGCTCGTGTGCGCCGGCCTTGAACGGCGAACTGGCGATCGCCGGCGACGATATGGGCCATCATGGCTCGATGATGGATGCTTCATGGGCTAAAGATCCACAGAAACGGATCGACTTTGCCTATCGTGCCAATCATGTCACCACCGTGGTCTCCAAGGCTTTGATCAAAACCTTTTATGGGCAGTCGCCGCGCTATTCGTATTTCATGGGGTGTTCGGACGGCGGCCGCGAAGCCTTGATGGAAGCCCAGCGTTTTCCCGATGATTTCGATGGTATTTCTGCCGGTGCGCCAGCGGCTTTTTTCCAGTTCCAGAATTCGTTCTATCATGGCTGGAATGCGGCAGCCAATCAGCGCGTCGACGGCAGCGCGATTTTGCTGAAAAATCGTCTGCCCATCCTGCACAAAGCCGTCGTTGCTCACTGCCCCGCCCGCTCCGGCGTCAACGATGGCTTGATTGACGAAGCCTTTGCCTGCCATTTCGAGCGTTCGTGGGTGCCGATGTGCGTCGCCGGACGGAGCGATCGCTCGAACTGCCTGACTGGCGAAGAAATCGAGGCGGCGGTGCGCTTGTATGGCGGCCCCAAAGACAGTGCCGGCCATCAGTTCGCGCTCGGTGGCCTGATCCCCGGTTCCGAGCTGAATTGGCCACTGCCTGAAAAGGCCGGCGACACGCCGCCGAGCGCCAGCATGACGCTGCCGATGCTGCAGTATCTGCTGCTGCCGGGAATGGCGGTGAATATGCGGACGATGAGCGACTTTGCGCTCGATATGAATTCGTTTGAGCAAGTCAGCAAACTGGCGCCGCTCTACAATGCCGCCAACACAAACCTGAAGCCGTTCCAGGGGCGCGGCGGCAAGCTGATTCTGTGGCATGGCCTGGCCGATGACTCGGTTTCTCCTGCTTTTTCTGTCACATATTATAAAGGTGTGCAAAAACAGCTTGGCGAGGCCGTCACCGATACCTTCATGCGCCTTTTCCTGTTGCCGGGAGTGGGGCACTGCGGCCATGGCGAAGGTTATGACCAGATCGATCTGCTGACGCCTTTGATGGCGTGGACCGAGTCGGGGCAGGCGCCACAAGCGATTATCTCGGAAAAGGTTCAGCAGGATGCGCGCCTTGGCGGTCCCGGCGGCCCAGGCGGTCGCGGAGGTCCAGGCGGCCCGGGCGGCCCTGGTGTAGCTGAGGGTCCTGGTGGTCCTGGTGGCCCCGGTGGTTCTGGTGGCCCTGGCGGTCCTGGTGGTCCCGGCGGTCCTGGTGGTCCCGGCGGTCCCGGCGGTCCTGACGCCCAAGGCGGTCCCGGCGATGGCGGCGCTTTGACGCGCGACACGAAGGCGCAGGCCCAGTTCCATGCCGCGCCGATGGGGCCGGCATCGATGCCGATTGCACAAACGGCAAAAGCCGCACTGGCGTCGCGCCCCGTCTATCCGTACCCATATGTCGCGCACTACACGGGCCAGGGAAATCCTGGCGACGCCAGCAATTATGAGCCGGTCAAGAGCATGGTGCCGGCACCGGTATTTGCCGAGCCGGCCATTTCGTTTATCGGCCCGAATAATCAGAAATTCTATACGGCCAAGGACGGTCAGCTGCTTATCCGCCAGTAGCGGTGGCCGCCGGTTCCGCCTGCGGCCGGCGAGGGGGCTGTCCGGGCCGCGTCTTCCCGGCCTGTCTTCCCGGCCGGCTTTATTGCGCCGCTAGTTTATCGGCGCAATCGCCGGCGAGATTTTCTTGAGCTGCCTGTCATGCAGGCGCGAAAGAAGCGATATCGCCGCGCAGCCGCCGATCAGGGCAAATAGCATATCGGACTGCGTATCCCAGGGGTCGCCTTGGCTCCCCAAAAAATCATCGGCCCCCTGTCCGAGCCAGACGGCGGTGCCCCATTCGATCAGTTCGTAGCTGGCGCTGATTGCCATGACCACGCAAACCACCAGAAAACCGAGCATTTTCCCCGGTCGCAGATAGCGGCCGCGCAGCAGTATTTCGCGCGCCACGATGGCCGGCACAAAACCCTGGGCGAAATGGCCTATCTTGTCGTAGGGATTGCGGCTTAAGTGCAGCAACTGTTCGATCTGAAATCCAAGCGGCACTCTGGCATAGGAATAGGCGCCGCCCGCCATCAGGATTACGGCATGGCAAAAAATCAGCGCATAAAGCAGATCGCTCAATGGGAAGCGCCGGTAGGTGGCGCACAACACAGGCAAGGCAATCAGGATAGGAAAAATTTCGAGAATCCAGGTCGTGCGGTCGTAGGGATGCAGGCCGGAGAGCGCAAGCAAAAGCAGCAAGGCAATCGATCCGATCAGTAATAGGTGAGGGCGTCGCAGCGGCATGTGAGTAATGAGATTGTGGTGTACTGGAAAATGTTACGGTATTTTGCTGCTTACTTTAGCATGGATTGTTGGCAAATAAATAATTCTCGCCGCAATCTTTGGCGTCTCTTTTTTGTGTCGCGGCCTCCCGCGCCGCCTTTTGGGGCTTGACGCCGGCTGACATTTTTCCGCGCTTTGCCATGTTCTTGAATGCGATATTACAGAGCATTAACAAATATGCCGCAATTTGCCATATTTGATTCACAAAACTATCGTTAAATAAGCAATACCTGGACATCAGAGCAAAGGAAGAAAACAGTGCATTCTCGAAGAAATTTTCTCGCCATCGGTTTGCGCGTCGGCGCCGTGATGGTGCTGGCGTCGGCTTGCGTGGCCCGGGCGGCAAGCGACACGACACATATAAAAGCGGTGACGGCCATTACGCAAGTGTTCGGCGACGGCCAGAAACTGAGCGCGCTCGGCGTGGAGTACGACTGCGAAATCGACAATTCCAGGCTGCTCGCCTCGGCCTTCGAGGTTCCGGGCCGCACCGTCCTCCGGGTCTATGCCAATACGGTCAATTCGCCCGCCATGCAGGGGCGGGACGGCAAATATGTCATAGTCGAACTTTCGCCGAACGATCCGGCGGCGGTTCTCTACGCGCGCGAGCGCCGCACGCTCATCCGCAAAAAAGCCACGGCGTCCGTGCTGCAGGCCGGGACCGTCCATGCGACCGATGGCACGCTCTTGGCCGCCGGCGCCACGCCGGTTGCCAGCCAATCGGTGCGCAATCTGATCGTCGACGATTTTCGGCAGTTCGAATACAAAGACCCGAAGACCGGCGATTTGCTGAAATATAATCTGTTCATCCCCAGGAATTACGACAAGAACAAGTCCTATCCTCTGGTCTTGTTCATGCATGACGCCGGCGCCACCAGCACCGAGGTCGAGACGACGCTGGTGCAGGGTCTGGGCGCGGTAGTGTGGGCCAGCCCTGCCGATCAGGCCAGGCACGAGGCTTTCGTGCTCGCTCCCCAGTATTCGACGCAAGTTGTCAACGACGATTCCGAGGCGTCGAGCTATCTGGAGACGACGGTCGACTTGCTCGAGGCGCTGGCCGGGACCTACCGCATCGACCGCAATCGCCTGTACGCCACCGGCCAGTCTGGCGGCGCCATGATGTCGATTGCGATGAATATCAAATATCCCGGACTTTTTGCGGCATCGTTTATCGTTGCCGGCCAATGGGACCCGCAGAAAGTGCAGCCGCTGGCCGGCGACAAGCTGTGGATCATGGTTTCCGAGGGCGATCTGAAGGCTTATCCCGGCGAAAATGCGATCACCGCGCAACTCGAGCGGCACGGCGCAAAAATCAGTCGCGCGGTCTGGAATGGCGACGCCTCGCCCGGGCAATTTGCGCTTGCGGTGCAGGCGATGAAGGATGAGGGCAATGCCATCAACTACGTGATGCTAAAAAAAGGCACGGTGGTGCCGCCTGGTCAGGATGATAACGGCGGCGGCAACCACACCAATACCTGGCGCATCGCCTACAACATCGACGGCATTCGCGACTGGATTTTTCAGCAGCATAAATGAGGGCGGCCGGGCTGGAGTGGGCCGGCAGCCACCGGGATTGAGCCGCGCGCGGCAGCGCGGTGCCGGCCGTCGCTTATTGCTGGACGGCCTCATATGACTGCATTGCGGGACGGCGCTCATACGCCATGAATTTATTTTGAAAATAATTAGACGACCGGTCTATTCTTGTGTAAGATAGCGTCATGCCTAAAACTCAAAAAGCCGAACAGACCCGCCAGCACATCCTCGATACCGGTCGCGAACTGGTATTGCGCAAAGGCTTTGTCGGCGTCGGACTCAAGGAAGTGCTCGATACCTGCCAGGTGCCAAAGGGCTCGTTCTATCACTATTTTTCATCGAAAGAACAGTTCGGTTGCGCACTGCTGGCCCAGTATGTCAGCGATTACGCCCAGCATCTGGAGCAGTTGATGGCGCCAGGCACGGGCAGCGGCCGGCAGCGCCTGATGCGCTACTGGATGGCGTGGATCGGCGATGAAACGCACTGCGGCATGGCCGAGCAGTGTCTGGTGGTGAAACTGGCGGCCGAGGTGTCTGACCTGTCCGAAGAGATGCGCATGATTCTCAGCGACGGCGTGGCGGCGCTGCTGGCCCGTATCGCGGCAGTCGTGGCCGACGGCCAGCGCGACGGTTCGCTGCCCGCCGGCCTGGTGGCGCACGACATTGCACAGTCGCTGTATCAGATGTGGCTGGGCGCAGCGCTGATGGCCAAGTTGAATCAGGATAAGGCGCCCTTGCTCCAGGCGAAGGCGTGCACAGAAATATTATTGGCTCCGGCCATTTCCTAAAGCGGCGGACGGTTGTCGGCGACGCTTTGCCTTACTAACAAATGCTTATTTGCAAGCAATCACATCTATTAAAGGATTATCGCTATGAACATTCTTATGGTTCTCACTTCCCATGACCGTCTCGGCGACACTGGCAAGAAGACTGGCTTTTGGCTCGAAGAATTTGCCGCGCCGTATTACACTTTTCTCGATGCCGGTGCCAAGCTGACCCTGGTTTCGCCGCTCGGCGGCCAGCCGCCGCTCGACCCCAAGAGCGATGAAGCCGATGCCCAGACTGCCGCCACCGAACGTTTCCGCAAGGATGCGCAAGCGCAGGCGGTGCTGGCCAATACCGGCAAACTGGCCGAGGTCAAGGCGCAGGATTACGATGCCGTGTTTTACCCCGGTGGACATGGCCCGCTGTGGGATTTGGCCAACGACCGTCATTCGATCGCCTTGATTGAAGCCTTCGAGCGTGCCGACAAGCCGTTTGGCCTGGTCTGCCACGCACCGGGCGCGCTGCTGCATGTCCGCGGCGTCGATGGCCAGCCGCTGGTCAAGGGGCGTCGCGTCACCGGCTTTACCAATAGCGAGGAAGAGGCGGTGCAGCTGACCAAGGTCGTGCCGTTTTTGATCGAGGACGAGTTCAAGCGCCTGGGCGGCCAATACGAGAAAATCGGCGACTGGCAGCCTTTTGTCGTGGTCGACGGGCGCCTGGTGACCGGGCAGAATCCGGCCAGTTCCGAAGGCGTGGCCGAAGCGCTGCTCAAGCAGCTGCGCGCGCAGTGAGAGGGGGCGCCATGGATAATACTTCCGTGATTGCGGCGACCCTGGCCGCCAGGGTCGGCGCGATGAAGAACGCGCATGTGCATGACGGCCCTGCCAGCGCTGCCTTGCGCCAAGACCGGCTCGGCCGTGCGGCGCAACTGCTGATCGGCCACCATGCCGAACTGGCGGCGGCGATCAGCGCCGATTACGGGCACCGCAGCACTTATCAGAGCCTGCTGGCCGATGTCCTCAGTTCCGTCGGCGCCTTGCGTCATGCGCAGGCCAGCCTGACGCAGTGGATGCAGGCCGAGGAGCAGGCCGTGCCGGGACCGGGCATGCAGGCCCGCATCGAGTATCAGCCGCTGGGGGTGGTGGGCATCATCAGCCCGTGGAATTTCCCTCTCAATCTGGCATTTTCGCCGCTGGCCGGGGTGCTGGCCGCCGGCAATCGCGCCCTGCTGAAACCTTCCGAACTGACCCCGCGTACGGCCGGCCTGCTGGCTGAGCTGGTGGCGCGCTATTTCGATCCGCTCGAACTGGGCGTGGTGCTCGGCGAGGCCGAGGTCGGCGCCGCTTTCAGCGCCCAGGCGTTCGACCATCTGGTGTTTACCGGCAGTAGCGGCGTCGGCCGGCGGGTGATGCGTGCGGCAGCCGAAAATCTGGTGCCGCTGACGCTGGAGCTGGGCGGCAAGTCGCCGGTGCTGCTGGACCTCGATGCGGACTTCGGGACGGCAATCGAACGCATTCTCACCGTGAAAACATTCAATGCCGGCCAGATCTGCGTTTCTCCAGATTACCTGCTGGTGCCGCAGGCGGCCCGCGAGACCATCGTCGGGCATGCGCGGCGTTTCATGGCAGCCAGTTTCCCGACGCTGCAGGCCAATCCCGATTACACGGCCATCGTCAGCGACAGCCACTTTGCACGCCTGCAGAATCTGCTTGACGATGCGTGCGCCAGGGGCGCCACGGCAATCGGCCTGCAGCCTGCCGGCGAAGCGCAGGCCGATCCGCGGACGCGCAAGATGGCGCCGACGCTGCTGCTTGATCCGAGCGACGACATGATGGTGATGCAGGAAGAGATCTTCGGCCCGATTTTGCCCGTCATGACCTATACCGATCCCGAGCAGGCGCTGGCTTATATCAACAGCCATCCGCGGCCGCTGGCGGCTTATTATTTCGGGCAGGACGCGGCCCGTCAGCGCCGCTTCAGCGAGCGCACGACCTCGGGCGCGCTGGTGATCAATGACGTCATGACCCACGCCTCGGTTGAAACGCTGCCGTTCGGCGGCGTCGGGCCGTCGGGCATGGGCGCTTACCACGGAATCCACGGCTTTCGGCGTTTCAGCCATGCCAAGGCGGTCGTGGTGCAAAGCGCCGACGGCCAATCGAATCTGCGGCTGCGCGCGCCTTACCCCGACAGCAGCACGCTGATCAAGTCGCCGGCGGCGGCCTGAAGCGGTTTAAGCGGGGCGCCTGCATGGCCTGCATTTGGCTTTGCGTTCAGCCTTGCTTTTCGCTTATTTCTTTTCTGCGACCGGCGCGCCGGCTGGCTGTTCCCAGCCGCCGCCGAGCGCCAGAAACAGGCTGACCTGATCTTCGGACAGGGCCGCGGTCGAGGCCGCCAGCACGGTTTCGTCGGCGGCCAGTACGCGGTCGGCATCGAGCGTGGTCAGAAAATCGGTGCGCCCGTAGCGGTACAGCTTGCGCGCCTGCTGCGCCGCCAGCGCGCTTTGCTCGCGCGCCGCTTTCAACAGCGCATTGCGGTCCAGTTCGCGGGCATAGACGAGCAGTGCATTTTCCGTTTCGCGCAAGGCATTCAGGACCGAGGCATCAAAGCGCGCCAGCGCTGCCTGATTGCCGGCCTCGGCTTGCGCAATCCTGCTGTGCGCCGACCCGGTATTGGGCAGCGTCCATGAAATCAAGGGCCCGACGCCCCAGTGAAAGGCATTGGTATCGGTCAGCGGCAGGCCGGGGCCGGTACTGCCGGCCGACAGGCCCAGGCTGATGCTGGGATACAGTTCGGCGGTCGCCACCCCGATGCGGGCGCTGCTGGCCGCCAGTTCGCGTTCGGCCTGGCGGATGTCGGGGCGCCGCCGCAGCAATGCCGCGCCATCGCCGATCGGCACCGGCTGCGACAGCTGCGGCGCTTTCTTGCATTGTCCGATGCTGTTTATCAGGGCGCCCGGCACTTCGCCGGTCAGTACGGCCAGCCGGTACAGGGCGCCGCGCTGCTGGGCCTGCAAAGGCGGCAGCGCGGCCCGCAGGCGTTCGAGCTGGCTGCGTCCGCGGCTGAGGTCGAGGTCGGTGGCGCGTCCGGACTTGTTCAACTGCGTCGTCAATTGCAGGAATTGCTGTTGCAGCGCGATCGAATGGCTGGCCACCTGCAGCTGTTCGTTGGCAGAGCAGGTCTGTACGTAGGCGCGCGCCACATTGGCGGCGACCACCACGCGCGTCAGATCGTAAGCCGCTTGCGCCGCTTGCTTGTCGGCGCCGGCCGCTTCGACCGCGCGCGCGATCTTGCCGAACAGGTCGACCTGATACGAGACGCCGGCGGCAACGTCATGCCGCACGCCGTCCGGCAGCGCGCTCTTTTGCGCCAGCGAGGCGGCCGAGGTGCGGCCATAACCGGGCGCGGCGCTGACGGCGACAGTCGGCTCGGCGGCCGTGTGTGCTTCGTCGAGTACGGCGGCGACGCGTGTCAGATTGGCCGCCGCGATGCGCAGGTCGGTATTGGCGGCAAACGCCTTGTCGATCAGCTTGTCGAGCGTCGGATCGTCGTACAGACGCCACCAGTAAGTCGGCAGCTGGGCGCCGCTGAACGGTTTTTCGGCTGCCAGCGTAAAGGGCGCGGCGGCGGCCGGGCGTTCGATGATGGCCTGTGACGGCACTTTATAGTTGGGGCCGACGGTGGAGCAGGCGGTGACTGTCAGCGTGACGGCGAGCGCGACGGCGAGCGCGCCCAGTGTACGGCCTGCCGGCTCTTCCAATGGCGCGGCTGGCCGATTTTGAATGTGAGAATTAGGCATGATGATCACCGCGGCTTCTTGCCGTTGACCGGCAATTTCGCCGGCACTGGCGCCGGCGAGGGATGCACTTCGATGGTTGCGGTTTGACCTGCGATCAGGCGGATGTCGGCCGGCACGCGGTCGAGCGTGATGCGCACCGGAATGCGCTGCACCAGGCGTACCCAGTTGAAGGCCGGGTTGATATTTTCGAGCAGGTTGCTGCCGGTGCTGCGTTCGCGATCGGCAATGCCGCGCGAAATGCTGTTGACATGGCCGTCGATGCTTTCATGCTCGCTCATCAGCATCACCGTGACGCGGTCGCCGCTGTGAATGCCGGGCAGCTTGGTTTCTTCGAAATAGCCTTCGACATAAAAGGAAGCGCGGTCGACCAGCGCCATGACCGGGCGGCTGGCGGTGACATACGAGCCCACCTGCAGGTCGAGGTTGGTCACCGTGCCGCTGACGGCCGCTACCACCCGCGTGCGATCGAGATTGAGCTGGGCCGTATCGCGGTTGATGACGGCTTGCGCCAGTGCCGTATTTGCCTGGTCGACGCGTGCCTTGCCCTGTTCGCGCACTTCTTGCGCAACCAGCTCTTTCAGTTCGCTGTTACGCCGCGCTTCGCGCAATGCTTGTTCGAGCGCGATGCGTGCACCCTGTTCGGCCGCCGCCGCCTGGCGTGCGGCCAGCTCGAAGCGCGAACGATCGATTTCGAACAAGACCTGGCCGGCTTCAATCGACTGGTTGTCGCGCACGAATAATTTGACGACCTGGCCGGAGACGTCGGGGGCGACCTGGACCACATTGGCCTTGACGCGGCCATCGCGGGTCCATGGATCGGCCTCATAGTGCTGCCATAGACGCCAGCCGATGAAACTGGCTGCGGCGACGGCGAGCAAGGTGACGAGGACGCGGACGAGTGCTATCAGAGAGGATCTGGAAAACATATTAAAAACCATAGACGGAAAAAATCATGAAATTGAGGCCCAGTATGATGATGAACAGCGAAAAGTCGAACAGCGCCGGATGCCATACGTAGCGGTAGATGCCGAGGCGTGCCATGCCATAGCTGAGTATCCTGGCGCCGCACATCGACAGCAGCGCCGTCAGCAGCAGACTTGGAATATAAATGCCGTACAAATTGAAATCGCCGATCATGCAGATACCTTTCCTTGCGGTTCGCGGGATTGATAGGGGGGGGCGTCGGGAAACAGGTCGCGCCGGATGCCGGCCAGTGCCGAGATGGCCTTGTGCTGCTGGATCGATGGCGGGATCGCGCACACCTGTCCCAGGCTATAGTCGATTTGCGCCAGCAAGGTCGCCGGCCGTGCAGTCGGTTGCGCCGGCCGGTTTGCAAAATGCGTCGACAAGGCCTGCAGCAGTGCCTGCAGCGAGACCGCGTGGCGCTGCAAGCGTGGCTGCAGCCGCATCAGATAGGTCATGCCGAGGCCGATGCGCAAATCGTCGAGCGCATTGCCGGCGGCCTCCTGCTTGCCTGTACCGGCTCCCAGCCGTGCCGCCAGCAGGCCGATGCGATCGACCATTCTGATGGTGACGGCGATGACTGCCGGCGGCTTGATTGCCTGTCCCATGCGGGCAATCTCGTCCCAGCCTGCGAGCAGCAGGCGGCGCGCTGTCCATTGGCCGTCGACCGAGCGAAACAGCTGGGTGAACAGGACTGCGGCGCCGAAGCCGACGCCCTGGCTGATCTGGCTGTTGAGGAAGGTGATCATGTCGGGCGTGCCGGTGTCGTTCAGCGTCAGCGTGGCCAGCACCGCGATCATCAGGGTAAAGGCACGCGCGGCCAGCGGCGGGCGCGCAAACAAAACCCCGAATACCAGCAGAAAAGGCGCCATCACCAGCATCAGCATTTCAAAGCTGTGGGCGCTTGGCAGCAGCCATAGCAGGTACACGGCGGCAAATGGCACCGACCACACGGTATTGTAAAAAAAAGCCATTTTCAGCGACGGCACGGGATCGTCCTGGGTCGCGAAAAAGGTGCAGAAAACCCCGGCCATCATTGGCGCGGCCGAGCCGGCCGGCCAGCCGGTAATGACCCAGAATGCGCACGAGGCGCAGACTGCGGCGACTGCGGCAAACGAGGACATGAGCGCCAGCCCGCGATCGGTATGCAGTTCGCGGGTTGGAATGGCGGTCAGCTCCTGCGTCGGCGTCGATAGCGTGCCGCCCAGGCCGGCCTCGATCTGGCGCCGCAGATCGAGGCAGCTTTCGCAGGCGCTCAGCAGTTTGTTGAGTTCGCCCACCAGATTGATTTCCAATATTTGCTGCCAGCTGGCCCGGCCGTCGATGCTCGGGGCGCGCGCGGCGATGCGCTGGCGCAGCACGATCAGTTCGGCGGCGGTGGTGTTGGAACTTACTGTCGTGCCGCGCTGCGCCCAGGCCACGATGTCGCTCAGCAGGGTTTGCCATTCGGGACTCAGGGCGCCGGTGCCGGCCGGGCGCAGCAGGCGGATGCGATCCTCAATCGCCGAGAGCAGCGGCATCATGATTGCCAGCCTGTCTTGCAGGATGCGGATGGCGTTGGCGGTCCAGCGCAGATTGGAGGTGTCGAACGGCAGATGGGTGGCCATCATGCGCAGCTCGGTGATGTCTTGCGCCAGTTTTTTATAATCGCCTGCGCTGCGCGCGGCATCGGTGCCGAGCAGTGCATGGTTGACCCACTGCACGGCATCGTCGATCGTTTTATCGAGCCGCCTGAGCAGCACCGGACCTATGCTCTGAGGGAAGACCAGCGTGTGAAGCAGGGTCGCGCAGGTGATGCCGAGCGCGATTTCTTCAACCCTGGCCAGCGCCACTTCGAACATGGTGGCGGCATTGAAAGTCGACGTATCCATCAGTGCCGGAAAGGCGATGAAGCCGACCGTGTAGCCGGCCAGGATGAAGGTGTAGGAGCGCGGCGTGCGGTCGAGCAGCGAGATATACAGGCACAGGCCGATCCAGAGCGCCACGGCCAGGGTCAGCAGCACGGAATAATTGACCAGCGGCGGCACCAGAACCACCGCCATGATCGAGCCGAGTACCGTGCCGCTGAGGCGATACACGGCTTTCGAGCGTACCGCGCCGGCCAGCGGCTGGGAGACCAGATAGGCGGTCATCGGCGCCCAGAACGGGCGCGGCAATCCGAGCCGCATGGCCAGGTAGAGCGCCAGCATGGCGGCAGCAAAACACTTCAGAGAAAATAGCATCTCTGATGCAGTCGGCAATTTCATCATGCTTTGCCCGCTGGCTCCGGTGTTTCATGCAGTTTGATGGTCCGGTTGATGTTGTCGAGGACGCGCTGACAAGCCTGCAGATCGGCCGGGTCGAGATCCTGGAACAGTTGGCGGCGGAAAGGAATCAAGGCCTTTTCGATGTCGGCGACGCGCCGGCGGCCTTCTTCGGTCAGCTGCAGAATACGGGCGCGGCGATCATGCATGTCTTCGCGCCGCTCGACCAGGCCGGCCGCAATCAACTGGTCGATGACCCGGACCACCGAGGACGGTTCCAGTCCCAATGTTTCGGCGACGGCGCCGGGGCGCGCACGGTCGCCGAGGCGGCCGATCATGACCGCCGGCCAGGCCGTCGCTTGCGACAGGCCAAAGTCGGCCGACATTTTATCTGCAGCAACTTTGTACGCGCGTGCCACTTGCGTCAATGTCATTGTCAGATGCATCAGGGTCTGATCGTAATTTGGCATAAAAAAAGAAAAAAAGAGACAGGAATGGCGCCTAAAAGGCGCAAAAATTAAACGCAGGGGAATATGTTCGTGTGCGGATATTGTGCTTGCAAATAGTATGCATGCAAACTAAATTTATGTCAAGCGGCAGCACGGCGGATGTCATGAATTTCTGTTGCTTGCGCGGGCGAGGCGGTGCCGCTTATGTCTGCAGCGCGCTTGCAGTGCGCTTGCGGGGGAGGGGAGCGTGCAATAGGGAGGCGGGGCTGGCGCCGGCCAATTTCCGTGGCCGGCGCGGCACTGTCGGGCGGCGCCGGCGGGCGGCGCGCTGACGGTTCTCGCTATTTTATTTCCGTGATGAAACTTTCGCGCGGGCGCCGCACTTTTTTCAGATTGACCAGCCAGTCGCCATCGGCCTGGCGGTAACCGAGCGGCAAAATCACCACGCTGCGCAAATGCCGTTCGCGCAAACCGAGCAGGGCATCGAGCGCAGCGGGGTCGAAACCTTCCATCGGCGTCGAATCGACTTCTTCGAAGGCGGCAGCAAGCAGGGCAACGCCAAGGCCGATATACGCCTGTTTCGCCGCTTGCTGGAAATTGACTTCGGTGCCGCGCGCGGCGCATATGCCGAGCAGCATGTTTCGGTAGTTGTCCCAGGCTTCGTTGCTGCCGCCGCGTTCCTTATTGGTCAGTTCAAACATGGCGTTGATGCGCTCGGGCGTGGTGTCGTCCCAGGCCGCAAACACCAGCAAGTGCGAGCAATCGGTGATTTGCTGCTGGTTGAAAGCGATGGCCCTGATTTTTTCGCGCAGATCGGGATTGCTGACGACCAGTACTTCGAACGGTTGCAGGCCGCTCGACGTCGGTGCCAGGCGAATCGCTTCGAGAATGCGTTCGAGCTTGTCGGCGGCGACGGTTTTGGATGGCGTGTATTTTTTTGTGGCATAGCGCCATTTCAGTTTGTCGATCAATGCTGTCATGTAGAAGCTCCGGATTGGGTTGGGAACGGTGGCGTAGGCGGGTGCCCGCCGGTTTGGAATGCCGCAGTGTGCGATGTGCTTTATAATAAGATTAAAGTCAACTTGAAGGTCAAGTGAAAAATGAGAATAGGGGAACTTTCCCGCAAGTCGGGCATGGCGGCGTCGGCAATCCGTTTTTATGAGGAGCAAGGTCTGCTGCCGCCGCCCTCGCGCGCCGCCAATGGCTATCGCCACTATGGCGGCGAGGTCGTGCAGCAGTTGCAGCGGATCCAGCTTGCGAAAAATCTCGGCTTTTCGCTGGAAACGATTCGCGGCTTTTTTTCCGATACCGGCGAATGTTCGAAAGAAAAGACACTGGCCCAGACCGTATTACGCTTGCGCGAGATCGAACAATTGCAGGCGACGCTGGCAACCCAGTATCGCGACTTGCTGGCGCTGCGCGCGCTGCTCGAAGACGGCGATGCAGCTGGTGTGCGCACGCTCTGTTAGGTGCCGGCGCTGCGCCGCCGGCTTGTCGATGTTGCACTGCAAGTCATAATTCCTTTCATCGCCGGCAGTTTTCACCGATAGCAATTCTTCCTGCATTATAATTGTGCATATTCATGCCATAAATGAAGGCAAGCGCTTCGGTAAAACACGGACATCAATGAACGGCGGCCGTATCAGGTTGTGTTCGTTCCGTCTGGATTTTCGTGCTCAATGATATAGGCGGCTTTCCGCGAGGGGGAGCGCTGGTCTGTTGCAGCGTGTTGCGCACCGGCATATTGCAATCCGATCCAGATCGGCCAATTTATCCCACCTACCGTTTTTGCCTGCGGCCTCGGCCATCGGCGAGCGAATCACAGGAGTTTTGATGGACTTTGAAATACCGGAAGCTTTGATTGGCGTCTTGCTCGAAAAGATAGATGCCGAGTCTGCGCTTGCCAAAAGAGTGCTTGAGCACGGCGTTTGTCATGGCAGGATGATTGTAGCGAGCAAACTATTCGACGGTAAATCGCTTAACATCCTTCACGGCCTGGCCAAGCAGAGCGACGACCGCGCACTGCTGTTTCAACTGCTGGCTCTGGACAATATCCGCAATGCGCCGCAAGCGCGCGTGATTCCGAATCTCGATGCCTTGCCGGCGGGTCTGGCCGCCTATTTTGCCCGCGATGCGATCGACGGCTGGATTTATCGCCGCAACAAGGATGGCATTTTGCTGCCATGGCTGGTGCAGCGCATCGAACATGTGATTCCCGAGCAGGGCTTTCCCTATGTGGTCGTGCATTTGCTGGCCAATACCGTCAATTCGGCCAATAGCGAATCGACGGACCATCATATGCGCCGCGCCGGCATGACCAATGCCGTCGTCATCAACCGCCACGACATCGTCAATCGCACGATTCCAGAATTGCTGGCCGAATTCGGCTACTTCAAGGAGTGCGCCGAATTCAAGCAGGAATATGAAGAGCATGCGCGGCAATTCCTGAATTTCCAGGCACGTTTCGGGGCCCAGTTCGTCATCGGAAAAGCCGCTTTCGTGATCGATGCCGCTGGTTTGCTCGAACTGGTGCGCATCAGCGATGGCGTCAGCGCCAAGTGCATTAACGATGAAGAGGCGCTTGAGCGGCGCTTCGAAATGACGGCCGATAACGAGTTCTGGCGCGGCGTCGATATTGCCGAAGGTTTCGACAAGATTCCGCTGCACTGCTATGTCCATCTGTTCCATCTCGAATGGCATCGCAATATCTGGGTGCATGTACAAAACATGCAAGAGTACCGTTATCAACCCGAATTGCGCGACAAGCTGATTTTGCCGGCCAAGCATCGCGACCTGATCGATATTCTGACATCGAGCATGAATATCCTGGTGCAGGACTTTGTTCCGGGAAAATCGGGCGGCACCACCATTTTGTGCAAGGGCGCGCCAGGCCTGGGCAAGACGCTGACCGCGGAAGTCTATTCGGAAGTGGTCGGCAAGCCTTTGTACCGGGTCCATTCGGGCCAGCTGGGCATCACGGCATCGTCGGTGGAAGCCAATCTGTCCGATATCTTGCGGCGCGCGGTGCGCTGGGATGCGATCTTGCTGCTCGATGAAGCCGATGTGTATATCCGCTGCCGCGATAACGATTTACAGCACAATGCAATCGTCGCCGAGTTTTTGCGCACGCTTGAATATTTCAACGGCTTGCTGTTCATGACCACCAATCGCGATGACGATGTCGACGATGCGATTCTGTCGCGCTGCATCGCCACCATCCAGTACGAAGTGCCGCCGAAAGCTGATGCGATCCGTTTGTGGCATTCGCTGGCGCAGCAATTCCAGGCTGATTTGCCGGAGGCGCTGGTCGAAAAATTGACTGTGACATATGCCAAGGCCAGCGGCCGCGATATCAAGGAATTGCTGAAGCTGACATCGAAATTTTGTTCGGCGAAAAATATTCCATTTTCTGAAGACGCCTTCAACCAATGCGCGGTATTTCGCGGTTATCCGGAGGTCGCGCCGACGCGCTGATGCCGGCCGGGCTGACTGCCGCCGCGAGATGACAAGAATGGCTGGAGCGCGCTCCAGC
>JAIZVZ010000148.1 GCA_021768485.1 Oxalobacteraceae bacterium
CGAGCAGATCAATCAGGCCATCGCCCAGATGGACCAGGTCACGCAGCAAAATGCGGCCCTGGTCGAGGAAGCGGCAGCGGCAGCCGAATCGATGCAGGATCAGGCTGCGCATCTGGTGCAGGTGGTCAGCGTCTTTAATACCGGTAACGGATCACCGGCCAACAAGGCATCGCATGCCGCCGGGGCATCGCATGCCGGCGCAGGCAAGCCAGGCAAACCGGCTGTCAAACTCGTTGCCAGCGCGGCAGCCCCCAAGTCCGCCAGCAAGCAGGCCCCGGTGGCACGCATTGCGCCACCGGGCGGCGCGGCCGTCAAGCCGAAACCTGCAGCGAGCAATGACGACTGGGAAGAGTTTTAAAATTACACAGCGGACCTGATTTCGAACTCAGTGTCGAACTCAGTCTCAAACTCAGGTCCGCCACGTCAAAACATATTTTTGAACCTATTTTGCGTTCACATCACGTTTTATTGAGGCCAATGTTATTCGGTCCAAATTAAAAAAGCGGGATTCGACAATTCTCCAGACGCCGTCTGGGCAATTGTGCGAGCGCGAGGAGATCGGCAATCGGTCCGACAAAGGCGCAAGACAACAAAAAACCCGCCATGCTGGGGAACATGCGGGTTTTGAGAAAAAATAAAACGATATAAAACAAGGTGTTGGTGCCCGAGGCCGGAATCGAACCGGCACGCCCCTTTTCAGGAAAGCGGCGGATTTTAAGTCCGATGTGTCTACCAATTTCACCACTCGGGCTTGTTCTACTGCAGTGCGATCTGCTTGAAAGGCTGGAAACTTGCCCCTCTTGAAACAGGCCGTATTGTACAACGAAACTATCGCAATAATGCACGTTTTGCAGGCCGTTTTGCAATCGAGCGCGGCCTTTTCAGCGACAATTCAAGACTTGTCGATCTGCCCGGCGGCGGCCGCGCGCGCCGCTTGCGCCTGACGCCGGCGCTGGCCGAAAAAGTCGCGCAACAAGCTGCCGCACTCGTCGGCCAGCAGCCCGCCCTCTGCCCTGCTTTGATGGTTCAATTGCGATTGCGCGAACAGATCGATGACCGAGCCGCAGGCACCGGTCTTCGGATCGACGGCGCCAAACACCACGCGCTCGATACGCGCATGCAGCATGGCGCCGGCGCACATGGCGCATGGCTCCAGCGTGACGTATAGCGTACAGCCGGGCAGGCGGTAATTGCCGAGCGCCTCGGCGGCGGCGCGCAAGGCGACGATTTCGGCATGCGCGCTCGGATCGTGGCGGCCGATCGGCTGGTTGAAGCCGCTGGCGATGATCTGGCCATCCCTGACGACCACGGCGCCGACCGGCACCTCGCCGGCCGCGCCCGCCAATTGGGCCTGCAGCAAGGCTTGCTGCATGAAATACACATCAGACATCGGTAATTTCAGCCCAGCAGTTCGGGGTTTCGTGCAGCACCAGTTTGTGCAGATGCAGGCCGGTGCCGAAATGGTCGGTGTAGGCGGCCTTCAAGATATCGAACGCCGTTTGCGCCAGGTTTTCGACGGTCGGAATACGGTCGATCAAGACCGTCTTGTGGTTGGGCAGGCTTTCCAGGAAGGCGCGCACCACCGTGTCTTTTTCATACACGAGAAAGGCGTGATCCCAGACATCGACCAGATGCTGTTTGGCCAGCGACTTGATGTCGGAAAAATCCATGATCATGCCATTGTCGGAACTGCCTTCTTCATTGATGACGGCGCCGACCAGCGTGATTTCCAGCGTATAGCGGTGCCCATGCAGATTGCGGCATTGGCTTTTGTGATCGGGAATGCGGTGACCGGCGTCGAATTCGAGCTTGCGGGTAATTGTGAGCATGTGCTGCGCTTTATGGTATTTGTAATAGTTTATGGGTTTGCAAACTGAGTTTCCACTTCGGATTGCGCTTGCAGGTCTCGATCGCCAGCGTCAGATTGCGTGCCTGCGCCGGGCCGTCCATCGCCTGCAGATAAAAGTGCGCGAAATCGAGCGCTTCGTAATCGCCTAGATTTTGCAGCAATTGCGGAATCACGACTTTCAATTCATTGCCTTGTTTGACGACCAGCGTCGAGCCGACCTTGGGGCTGACGCAAATCCAGTCGACGCCGGCCGGTACCGGCAGCGTACCATTGGTTTCGATCGCAATCTGAAAACCATGCGCATGGAGCGCATCAATCAAGGCGGCGTCGAGTTGCAGCAGCGGCTCGCCGCCGGTAAAGACCACATATTTGCTGGCGCTGTAAGAGGCCGGCCACAGGCCGGCAATCGTTGCAGCGACCTGGCCGGCGCTGGCAAATTTGCCGCCGAGCGCGCCATCGGTGCCGACAAAATCGGTATCGCAAAACTGGCAGATGGCGCTGGCGCGGTCCTGTTCACGGCCGTTCCACAAATTGCAGCCTGAAAAACGGCAAAACACGGCCGGCCGGCCCGCTTGCGCGCCCTCGCCCTGCAGCGTATAAAAAATTTCCTTGATACTGTAAGTCACTGATTTTCCTGCATTAAAGACCGACAGCCAGATCGGCTTGAAGACCCATTTAAAGACCAATTGCCTTAAAAAGGCCGGGGGGCGCTATTTTCGCACATCGCGGCATTTGGCACAGCTTTAATGCAATTTTTTTGGGCAGAAGGGTGGACCGGACTCAAGTGCCGAATGCGCGATAGCTGGCGAAACCGGCCATGCAAAACGCAATCGAGCCGGCAAGATGCAGCAAAATATGTGCAAAAGCCCACATATAGTCGCCTTTTTGCAGCAACAGCATCGATTCCGCAGAAAACGTCGAGAATGTCGTCAACCCGCCCAGAAAGCCGGTGACGGCAAACAGGCGCCAGGCCATCGGCAAGTCGGGGTGCTGTAAAAAAAAGCCGACGCTGATGCCGATCAGGTAACCGCCGCCGAGATTGGCGGCCAGCGTCCCCAGGGGCAGCGTTTTAAGATGCGCATTGAGCAAGATGCCGAGGCCCCAGCGCAGCCAGGCGCCCAGCGCCGCGCCGATGCCGACCGCCAGCCAGTTCATGCCCGGCTCCATTTTGCCAGGGCGGCGGCATCGCTGACGCGGGCGTCGACCCAGCGCGCGCCGGCGCCGGTATTTTCCTTTTTCCAGAACGGCGCATCGGTTTTCAGGTAATCGATGATGAATTCGCAGGCCGCGAACGCTTCGCCGCGGTGCGCTGCGGTGCAGGCGACCAGCACGATCTGCTCTTGCGGCAGCAAGGGCCCGACCCGGTGCACGATCAGCGCATCGAACAGCGGCCAGCGTTGCCGGGCCTCGCCGATGATGTGCTCGAGCGCTTTTTCGGTCATGCCGGGATAATGCTCGAGCTCCATCGCATCGATCGCCGCGCCCTCGTTCAAGTCGCGCACGGTGCCGACAAAGCTGACGACGGCGCCGACTGTGGGATTGCCGGCGCGCAGCGCGGCCAATTCCGAACTGAGATCAAAATCCGTGGTTTGTATGCGAACCGCCATGCCTTCCCTTCCAGTCAGACCGCGATGGCGGCGAACAGTTTGTCGAGCCGGGCCGCAGCGCCGGCATCGGGCAAGGCCGGCAAGGCGCACAACTGGTCGAGCAGCTCGGCCGGAGCGGCTTTGGCGGCGCCCGATTTAAAGGACTCCTGCAAGACCGCGACCTGCATTTTCAGGCGCTGGTCGGCATATTGCGCCGGCGTCTCGAGACCGGTTTCAATTTCCAGCCGCAGCAAGGCCTGCAACAACAGTTCCTGGTTGGCGGCCACGGCCGCGCAATAAGAGCGGCGTGCGGCCTCCTCGCCGGCCGCCGCCAGAGCGGCTTCGAAGCGCGCACCCAAGGTCCGTTCCTGCGGCGCCGGCAACACCGGCAGCGCTTGCCAGCGGCGGCGCCAGGCCTCGGCATCGATGGCCTGCGCCGCCGCTTCGCCGGCGAGTGCCGTTTCCAGCTGCTGGCATGCCAGCAG
>JAIZVZ010000238.1 GCA_021768485.1 Oxalobacteraceae bacterium
ACCATGCTGGCCGCGGCACGCACAGCCGTGATCATGCTGCCAGGGTCGGCGTGGCCGATCCCGGCGGCAGCCAGGTCAAGCGCGGTGCCATGATCGACCGAAGTGCGGATAATGGGGAGGCCAAGGGTTACATTGATACCATGGCCAAAACTGGCGAACTTGAGAACCGGCAAGCCCTGGTCGTGATACATCGCCAATACGCAATCGGCATCGTTCAGGTATTTTTGCTGGAACAGCGTATCGGCGGGATAAGGGCCACGGGCATCGATGCCACGTTCCTGTGCAGCGGCAATTGCCGGTGTGATGACGTCGATTTCCTCGCGCCCCAGATAGCCGTTCTCGCCCGCATGCGGATTAAGGCCGGTCACCAGGATACGCGGTGCTGCGATGCCGAATTTTTGCTGCAGGTCACGGTGCACGATATCCAGTGTCCGCGCCAGACTCTCGCCGGTGATGGCCGCCGGCACATCGGCCAGCGCGAGGTGCGTCGTCGCCAGCGCCACCCGCAGCGGCGCCGTCGGCAGGTCGGCTGCCAGCATCATCACCACTTGCGCGGTATGGGTCCGCTCGGCCAGATATTCGGTATGTCCGGTAAAGGCAATCCCGGTGTCGTTGATGGTGCTCTTTTGTAATGGCGCGGTAACGATGGCATCAAACTGCCGGGCCAGCGTGCCGTCAATGGCCACATCCAGCGTCTGCAGCACGGCACGGCCATTCTGTGGGTCCAGTTGTCCGGGCACCACCGGCACTTTCGCCGGACAATCCAGTACCGTCAGGCGATCCGCCGGGAAGTCCGGCAATCCCTGATTATGGAAAGCCAATACCGACAAAGCCGACAGCCGGATTGCCGGATCGATCTCGGAGGCCAGTTGCGCCAGTACCGACGCATCGCCGATCAGGATGCAGCGGACCTCATGACGTAAGGCCCAGGCTGCGCGGATCGAGATTTCGGGGCCGATGCCGGCGGGCTCGCCGCAGGTAACAGCCAGCACCGGACGCGCGCGCCACTGCGCGGGCGTTA
>JAIZVZ010000239.1 GCA_021768485.1 Oxalobacteraceae bacterium
CTCGAAAGCCTGCGCCAGCATGCTTTCAAACAAGGCCGCATCGGCTTCCCGATCCGTCCCCTGCAGATCGAGCAAGACGTAGAACGGCGAGCCGAGCGGCAACGGCGCGCGCTGGCCGGGAATACGCGTCGTCACCAGGCGATAGAAATCGTCCCACATCACCTCGAAGGCCGACAGGCGGCCAGACAACCGGCGTTGCGCATGACGCAGCAGGGTAACCACCTTGTCGTAACTGTCGACGGCGCACAGCGCCGTCTGCACGCAGTTCGGCAGCGGCTCCAGCTTGAAGACGACGCGGGTGATCACACCCAACGTCCCTTCGCTGCCGATAAACAGTTGCTTGAGGTCGTAACCGGCATTGTTCTTCTGCATCTTGTTGAGCGAATCAAGCACCGTTCCATCGGCCAGCACGACCTCCAGACCGAGAACTTGCTGGCGGGTCATGCCATAACGGATGACCCGATTGCCGCCGGCATTGGTCGCCACGTTGCCGGCCACTTGACAGGAACCGCGCGCGCCAAGATCAATGGCAAGCAAAAACCCTTTGTCTGCGGCCGCTTCCTGCGCCTCCTGCAGCGGCGTGCCGGCCCAAACGGTCAAGGTTCCGGCCGACGCGTCGAGTTCTTCGATCCCGCGCAAGCGCTCCAGCGAAAGAACGAGCTCGCCGTCGTCGGGAAGTGCGCCGCCAGCAAGGCCGGTCATTCCGCCCTGTGGAATAACCGGTTGGCCATGTCGGTGACACAACCGCAAGGCCAGCGCCACTTCGGCGGTGTCGCGCGGCCGAAGCACGGCCAGCGGGCGTAACGGAGAAGCTTGCGGCGAAAAATACGCCTTGCGATAACGATCATCGACCGCATCCGCGTTGATTACCGCATCGGCCCCGAGGCAAGCACGCAATTCTTCGAGCAAGGATACAGACATCGGCTGAAATACTCCGGCAATTGAACAGATCATCTGAGACAGGAAACGGCCCGCCGCCCAGTCATGGGCGAAACGGGCGGCTCCGCTTATACC
>JAIZVZ010000079.1 GCA_021768485.1 Oxalobacteraceae bacterium
GTGCGCCGGTTGCCGCCAAGCCGGCCGAAGGCACGCTGCACAAGCCGACCGACAAGAAGCCGGGCGAGAAAAAAGACGAGAAAAAACCTGTCGTCGCCGACAAGAAGTCGATCAAGTCGGCCAATGTCTCGTCGACCTGGCAAGACGACGCCAAGAAACGCGGTGCGCCAGGCGCACCTAAACCACGCGGCAATACCGGCGGTGGACGCGATGGCTGGCGCGCCGGCGGCAAAGGCCGCCGTCCCGTACACAGCGAAGAACGCGAAAGCAATTTCGTGGCGCCGACCGAAGCCGTGGTCAAGGATGTGTATGTGCCGGAAACCATTACGGTGGCCGAACTGGCGCACAAGATGTCGGTCAAGGCTTCTGAAGTCATCAAGCATCTGATGAAGCTCGGCCAGATGTGCACCATCAATCAGGTGCTGGACCAGGAAACGGCCATGATTCTGGTCGAGGAAATGGGCCACAAGGCGTTTGCCGCCGAACTCGACGATCCGGAAGCCCTGCTGGCCGACGGCGCCGAGCAAGAACATTTCGAAGCCTTGCCGCGCGCACCGGTGGTCACGGTCATGGGTCACGTCGATCACGGCAAGACCTCGCTGCTCGATTACATCCGCCGCTCGAAAGTGGCGTCGGGTGAAGCGGGCGGGATCACGCAGCACATCGGCGCCTATAACGTGCGCACCGGTCGCGGCATGATTACCTTCCTCGATACGCCAGGCCATGAAGCGTTTACGGCGATGCGTGCGCGTGGCGCGCTGGCAACCGATATCGTCATTCTGGTGGTGGCCGCCGACGATGGTGTGATGCCGCAAACCAAGGAAGCGATTGCCCATGCCAAGGCGGCCGGCGTGCCGCTGGTGGTGGCGATCAACAAGATCGATAAGCCTGGCAGCAACCTCGACCGCGTCAAGCAAGAGCTGGTCGCCGAGAGCGTGGTGCCGGAAGAATACGGCGGCGATTCGCCATTCGTGCCGGTATCGGCCAAGACCGGCGAGGGCATCGATGCCCTGCTCGAACAGGTCTTGCTGCAAGCCGAAGTGCTGGAACTGAAAGCGCCGGTCGGTTCGCCGGCCCGTGGTCTGGTGGTCGAAGCGCGTCTGGACAAGGGCCGTGGCCCGGTAGCGACGATTCTGGTGCAGTCCGGTACCCTGCGCCGCGGCGACGTGGTGCTGGCCGGTTCTTCGTATGGCCGTGTGCGCGCCATGCTCGATGAAAACGGCAAGAGCGTGACCGAAGCAGGTCCTTCGATTCCGGTCGAAATCCAGGGCTTGACCGATGTTCCTGTCGCCGGCGAAGAAGTGGTCGTGATGGCCGACGAGCGCAAGGCGCGTGAAATCGGTTTGTTCCGTCAAGGCAAGTTCCGCGACGTCAAGCTGGCCAAGCAACAGGCGGCCAAGCTGGAAAACATGTTCGACCAGCTGGCCGAAGGCGAAGTCAAGAATCTGCCGATGATCATCAAGACCGACGTTCAGGGTTCGCAGGAAGCGCTGGTGCAGTCGCTGCAAAAACTGTCGACCTCGGAAGTGCGGGTCCAGGTGGTGCATGCGGCGGTCGGCGGTATCAGCGAGTCCGACGTCAATCTGGCGGTGGCCTCGAAAGCGGTCATCATCGGCTTTAACACGCGGGCCGATGCCCAGGCGCGCAAGCTGGCCGAGTCGAACGGCGTCGATATCCGTTACTACAACATCATTTACGATGCGATCGACGAAATCAAGGCTGCGATGTCGGGCATGCTGGCGCCTGAAAAACGCGAAACCGTCATCGGTTCGGTCGAGATCCGTCAGGTCATCCTGGTCTCCAAGGTCGGCGCGATCGCCGGCTGTCTGGTTACCGATGGCGTCGTCAAGCGCACCTCGTCGGTTCGTCTGCTGCGCGACAATATCGTGGTCTGGACCGGCGAGATCGATTCGCTCAAACGCTTCAAGGACGATGCCAAGGAAGTTCGCTCGGGCCTCGAATGCGGTCTGTCGCTGAAGAATTTCAACGACATCAAGGAAGGCGACGTTCTGGAAGTATTCGAAGTCCAGGAAATCGCGCGTACCTTGTAAGGTATTTTGTAAGGTATTTTGTAAGGTATTTTGTAACATCTGCAATAGCGCAGGGCGGAGCGCGGTCGTGGCAGTGCCGGACAGTAGTCCCTCGACTTGATTTGGATTCAAGCCGATGGCATGCTGGAAGCGGCGCTGCTGCGGCACAGCTCCGCCCTGCGTTTTTTTTGCCGCTTTAATTGAAGCAGGAAGTAGCGCCCCATCATGGCTAAACATAGCAAAACCATCCCCGCCCGCGGCTTGCGCGTGGCCGACCAGATCCAGAAAGATCTGGCCGAACTGATCGCCTTCGAATTGAAAGATCCGCGGGTCGGCATGATCACGATTACCGAGGTGCAGATCACGCCCGATTATGCGCATGCCAAGGTGTTTTTCACGATGTTGCGCGACGATCCCGAATCGGTTCAAAATACGACCGAGGGCCTGCTGCGCTCGAGCGGCTTTTTGCGCGGCCAGCTCGGCAAGCGCTTGCATATCCACACCTTGCCGCAACTGCATTTCATTCATGACACCTCGACTGCGCGCGGCATGGAATTGTCGCTGCTGATCGACAAGGCCAACGCCGACCGCGCCAAGGATGCCGAACCCGACGCCGCGCCCGACGCCGCCAATTAATCCGGCAAGATAGCGATCCCGTGCTGCCACGTCCTCCCAAAAAGCCGCGCCTGGCCTTAAATGGCGTGCTGTTGCTCGACAAGCCAGTCGGCTGGTCAAGCAACGATGCCCTGATCAAGACCAAGCATTTGCTGGCCGCTAAAAAAGCCGGCCATACCGGCACGCTCGATCCGTTCGCGACCGGGCTGCTGCCGCTGTGCTTCGGCGAAGCGACCAAGTTTGCCCAGGATTTGCTCGACGCCGACAAGACCTATGAAACCGTGATTCACCTCGGGGTGACCACCACCACCGGCGACACCGAGGGCGAAGTGCTGGAAACGCGGGCGGTCGATGTCACGCGCGACCAGATCGATGCCGTGCTCGCGCAGTTTCGCGGCGCGATCGGGCAGACGCCGCCGATGTATTCGGCGCTCAAGCGCGACGGCAAGCCGCTTTATGAATATGCGCGGGCCGGCATCACGCTCGAGCGCGAGGTGCGCCAGGTGAGCATTTACAGCCTCGAGGTGCTGGCTTTCGAGCTGCCGTTCCTGACGCTGGCGGTCAAGTGCAGCAAAGGCACGTATATCCGCGTGCTCGGCGAAGACATCGGCCGCGCGCTCGGCTGCGGCGCCCATCTCAAGGCCTTGCGCCGCACCGAAGTCGGCGATTTGCGGCTCGAGCAGGCGCTGACGCTGGAGACCGTCACCGCCGCCGCCGAAGAGCAGCGCGCGGCCTTGCTGGCGCCCGTCGACACTTTGCTGTCGTCGTTCCCGGCGCTGCACCTGAGGGCGGAACTGGCGGCGCGCTTTTTGCACGGCCAGCGGCTCTCGCTCGGGAAAGAGGGCGTGGACTTGCCGTGTGCGGCCGGCCGTGTGCGCGTCTATGGTGAAAACGATAACAATCTGCTCGGCACCGGCAATATCGTCGAATTCGGCGTCCTGGCCCCGGAGCGCTTGATTTCGACGGCGCAAACAGCGCAGTGAGCAGGGCGTAAAGCCGCGTATATCAGGCCAATAGTTGTCAAAAAGTCGGGCGATTCAAAGCAACTCATTGAAATTACAAGGTATTTCCGACTTGTATAAGCGCATCGTGCTATAATATGCACCTCACGAATTCTGGATAGAAGAATTCCCAGGAATTCTTTATCTCTTTTCAAGAATTCTTAGCAGAATTTAGCATCCCCAAAGTATTCATCCCGTACGTAGTCCAGTACCCCTTAAGCACATAATGACCATGTCAAATACAAAACGCGCAATTCGTAACGTCGCCATCATCGCCCACGTCGATCATGGCAAGACCACACTCGTCGACAAATTACTGCGCCAGTCCGGCACATTCCGCGACAACCAGCAAGTTGAAAACCGTGTCATGGATTCCAACGATCTGGAAAAAGAACGCGGCATCACGATTTTGTCGAAGAACTGCGCCGTCGAGTACGAAGGCACACACATCAATATCGTCGACACCCCGGGCCATGCCGACTTCGGCGGCGAAGTCGAGCGCGTCTTGTCGATGGTCGACAGCGTGCTGCTGCTGGTCGATGCGCAAGAAGGTCCGATGCCGCAAACGCGTTTCGTCACGCGCAAGGCGCTGGCGCTCGGCCTGAAGCCGATCGTGGTCATCAACAAGATCGACCGCCCCGGTGCGCGCCCTGACTGGGCCATCAACGCCACTTTTGAACTGTTCGACAAGCTCGGCGCAACCGACGAACAACTCGACTTCCCGGTCGTCTATGCATCGGCCCTGAACGGCTACGCCAGCCTGAACGCCGAAGACCGCTCCGGCAACATGAAGCCGCTGTTCGAAGCGATCCTGAAATACGTGCCTGCGCGTGAAGACGACCAGGACGGTCCGCTGCAGTTCCAGATCACGTCGCTCGATTATTCTTCCTACGTCGGCAAGATCGGCATTGGCCGCATCACCCGCGGTCGCGTGCGCGGCCTGCAGGACGTGATCGTCATGAACGGCCCCGATTCGACCCCGATCAAGGCCCGCATCAACCAGGTCCTGAATTTCAAGGGCCTCGATCGCGTGATCGTCGATGAAGCCGTGGCCGGCGACATCGTGCTGATCAACGGTATCGAAGAAATCGGCATCGGTTCGACCATTTGCGCGCCTGAAAAACCGGAAGCGCTGCCGATGCTGAGCGTCGACGAACCGACCCTGACCATGAACTTCATGGTCAACAACTCGCCATTGGCCGGCCGCGAAGGCAAGTTCGTCACCAGCCGCCAGTTGCGCGAACGCCTGGACCGCGAATTGAAAGCCAACGTTGCGCTGCGCGTCATGCCGACCGACGACGACACGATTTTTGAAGTCTCCGGCCGTGGCGAATTGCATCTGACGATTCTGATCGAAAACATGCGCCGCGAAGGTTTCGAACTGGCCGTATCGCGTCCGCGCGTGGTCTACAAGATGGTCGACGGCGTGCGCCACGAACCGTTCGAATTGCTGACCGTCGATGTCGAAGAAGCCAACCAGGGCGGCGTCATGGAAGAACTGGGCCGTCGTCGCGGCGACCTGCAAAACATGGAATCCGATGCCAAGGGCCGCGTGCGTCTCGAGTATCGCATTCCGGCCCGTGGCCTGATCGGCTTCCAGGGCGAATTCATGACCCTGACGCGCGGCACCGGCTTGATGAGCCATATTTTCGATGCCTACGCTCCGGTCGACAACGCCAAGGGCGAAATGGCTGGCCGTCGCAACGGCGTGCTGATTTCGCAAGACGACGGCGCTGCCGTTGCCTACGCCTTGTGGAAACTGCAAGATCGCGGCCGTATGTTCGTGGTGCATAACGACCCAGTGTACGAAGGCATGATCATCGGTATTCACTCGCGCGACAACGATCTGGTGGTCAACCCGATCAAGGGCAAGCAGCTGACCAACGTCCGTTCCTCGGGTACCGATGAAGCGGTGCGCCTGGTACCGCCAGTTTTGATGTCGCTTGAATATGCGGTCGAATTCATCGACGACGACGAACTCGTTGAAATCACGCCGAAGAGCATTCGCTTGCGTAAGCGTTATCTGAAAGAACACGAGCGCAAGAAGTCGGTGCGCGAGTCGAACTAAAAAAAGCGCCTCAGGTCACTGAGGCGCTTTTTTTTCGTGCCGAGATTTACCCGGAACGTGATGTGACGCTTGCCGTGCCGGGTGCCGGCGCGGGGCGGCTCTCGCCTGTTACAGCGAGCTCAGGACTTCCTTGAGCGCGCCGAACAGCTGGTCGACATGGCTTTTTTCGATGATCAGCGGTGGCGACAGCGCCAGGATGTCGCCGGTGGTGCGGGTCAGCACGCCTTTTTCTTCAAAACACTTCAGGAACACTTCGTAGGCGCGCGCGCCGGGCTTGCCGGCGATGCCGTCGAGCTCGACCCCGCACACCAGGCCGAGGTTGCGCACGTCCTTGACGAAGGGCAGGCCCTTGAGGCTGTGCGCGGCGTCTTCGAAGTAGGGCGCGATGCCGGCCGCGCGTTCGAACAATTGCTCATCCTTGTAGACCTGCAGCGTGGCGACGGCGGCGGCCGAGGCCAATGGATGGCCGCTGTAGGTATAGCCGTGCTGGAATTCGATCGCGTTCTCGGGCGCCTTGTCCATGAAGGTGTCGTAGATCTCTTGCTTGCAGATGACCGCGCCCATCGGCACGGCCGCATTGGTCAAGCCTTTGGCGCACACGATCATGTCGGGCACGACGCCGAAATAATGGGCGCCGAAGGCGCTGCCGAGGCGGCCGAAGCCGGTGATGACTTCATCGAAAATGAGCAGGATGCCGTATTTGTCGCAGGTTGCGCGCAGTTTTTGCAGATAGCCTTGCGGCGGGATGATGACGCCGGTCGAACCCTGGATCGGCTCGACGATCACGGCGGCAATGGTGGCCGGATCGTGCATGGCCAGCAGGCGTTGTTCGAGTTCGTCGGCCAGTTCGGCGCCCTGTTGCGGCATGCCGCGCGTGAAGGCGTTGCGGGCAATGTCGAGCGGATGGCGGATATGGTCGACGCCGGCCAGCGAAGGACCGAAATGCTTGCGGCTGCCGGCAATGCCGCCGACGGCGATGCCGCCGAAGCCGACCCCGTGATAGGCGCGTTCGCGGCCGACCAGGCGGTAACGCAGGGCGTCGCCGCGCACGCGGTGGTAGGCCAGGGCGATCTTGAGTGCGGTATCGACGCCTTCCGAACCGTCATTGACGAAGAATACGCGGTTCATGCCTTTCGGCGCGATATCGACCAGCGCGCTGGCCGCTTCGAAGACTTTCGGGTGGCTCATCTGGAAGCCGGGCGCATAATCCATTTCAGCGGCCTGGCGGGCGACGGCTTCGACGATCTTCGGATGGCCGTGACCGGCATTGACGCACCACAGGCCTGCGGTGCCGTCGAGAATCTGACGGCCGTCGTCGCTCGTGTAGTGCATGCCCTTGGCGGCGACCAGCAGGCGCGGTTTGGCTTTGAATTGGCGGTTGGCCGTAAACGGCATCCAGAAGTGTTCGGTATTGACCTGGTACGATGGGTGGGACATCACGACTCCATGGCTAGACAGAAGCGGTCTATTCTAGCGCATGATGTCCGTTTTTTCGTGGTTCAGGCGCAAGTTTATGCCGTAAAAATGTGAAAAATACGATTTTTATACGAGCGCGGCATTTTGTGCTGACGGCCGCCTCCGCTCAGGCTTTGCCGCGCAGGGCCGGATACCAGTGCTGGAGTATTTGCAGGCGGGCCGCGATTTGCCTGCCGACGCTGGCCGGACTGAGCTGGCGCCCGATATCGTAGGCCGCTTGCCGGCCCAGCTGCCGGCGCAGCTGGCGGTCGTCGAGCAGGCGCCGCAGGCAGCTGGCTGCGTGGTCGATGTCGGCCTCGGCCCACAAGGGGCCTGCCGGGTAGGCGCCGACATCGGCGGCCAGCGGCTGCAGCGTGAACTGGACCGGCATCGAATTTTCGGGTGTCATGAAATCCATATTCGCCGACCAGCCGGTGGCGATCACCGGTTTCCCGAGAAACATCATCTCGGCCGGCACCAGGCCGAAGCCTTCGGCGCGATGCAGCGAGAGCAGGATGTCGCAACACGCCTGCAAATCCCAGGCTTGCTGGCGGCTCAGGTAATCGTCGATGAAAATCACCTGGCCCAGATCGGCCACCTCGGCCCGCAATTGCGCCATGGCCTGCGGATAGTGGGCGCCGTTGATGGTCTTGATGACGAGGGCGGCATCGTGGCTTTGGCCGGCGGCCTGGCGAAAGGCGGCGATCGCTGCCTGCGGGTTCTTGCGCTGCTGATAAGAATGGAAATCGTACATCACTAGTACCAGCAATTTATCGTCGGGCAGGCCGAAGCGGCTGCGCCGCAGCCCGGCGCTGGGACTGACGCTGACTGCATGCGGGATCGTCACCACCGGCAGCGGCGAGACGGCGGCGATGGCGTCATGCACAAAGCGCGATGGCGCCCAGATTTCATGCAGGTGGCTAAAGGCAGGCAGAGCGCTCGGAGGCAGTTGCGGCTGTTCCCAGTGCCAGTAGCCGATGCGGTAAATACTGTCGAGATTGTTGGCCTGCAGGTGGGCGGCCGTTTGCGCGGTCTGGTCGGCATTCACATAGAGCAGGTCGATCGCAAAACGCTGGCTGCTGGCGTGCGCCAGCGCCTGCAGATCGCTTTGGCGGTTTTGCGTCTGGAAGCCGACATCGACTACCGAATAGGCGATCCCGGCCGCATGGCAGGCACGCGCCAGGCCGCGTACACCTTCGCCGATGCCGAGTTCGGCCGCGATATAGCCGACCAGATTGATGCCTGGCCCGGCGGCGCCAGCCGGGCCGGCAGGACTTGGCGCCGGCGGCGCGGACGGCGGCGTTGCCGACATCAGCGCGGCAACTTTCATGGCTGCCGGAACCGGCGTCGACGCCGTCACGTCGCCGGCCTGCGACGTCAAGCGGTTCATGCGCAGCGGCCAGCCCAGCAGGCGGCCGAGCCAGCCGCGCCTGCCGCGGCTCTCGGCCGAGAGGGCGACGCTGAGGGTCACGTACAGATAGCTGAGCATGCTTTCGCAACTGTGGCGGAAGTGCTGCAAGGCGTCGAAATCGGCTTGCCGGCCCAGGAAATACGAATACACATGGCGCAGACGCGCTGTGCCTATGCTGTTGGGGCGCGTATCGACAGCCAGTTCGGGCCGCCCGAACGGATGCGGACCGACTGTTTCGCGCACCTCCGGGAATACGCGGTAGTAAGAGCGGGTGGTCGCCGAAATTTCGCTGCCGTCGTTAAAGTGCGCAAAGCCGTAAGGCATGGCGGCATATTGTTCGAGACCGTTGCCGATCACCCGCTCGCAATACTCGAGCACCAGCTGGCGCGCCTGCGGGCCGACGCTGTCGAGTGTGTAGCGGGTCTGGTACTTCGACAGGCCGTGCGGCTGGCGCGGATCGAGGCCGCTGAAATGGAAAAAGACGAGCGGCTGGCCGTTGACATGCCAGCTGTCGCCGCTGCGGCTGAGCGGGCGCTGCGCCAGATTCCAGTAAGCGACGTTATAGCCGGGATGGCGCAGGATGGCGACCTGCGCGAACAGGCCCGGAACCAGATCGATCCAGCTTTGATCGACGAAGACGCCGTTCGGAATATCGTTGACGCAGTCGCGCGCCAGCTTGCCTTGCCACCATTTCAAAAATTGCCGCGTCGTTTCTTGATTGCTGACCGCGCAAAAGCCGAGGTTATAGGCCCCGACCATGCGGATTGCCAGTTCGCCCGGCTCGCTCGCATCGGTCACCGGCGCCAGCAGATGCGGCGTAAGGACGATGCTGGCGCCGTCTTGCAGCAAGGTGTTGACCTCGCTGAGCGCCTGATACAGGCAAATGTCGGGGTCGATGTACAGCACTTCGCGATGGCCGCGTTCGAGCAGATATTGCAGCGCCCACGGCTTGACGGCGGTGTTCAGCTCAAGCACCGTGTACTGGAACATAAATTCCTCGCCGAACGGCAAACCGAGCGCTGTCAGAGGCACGGCTTCGAATTCATCGTGCAGCAGGCGCGACGGCGCCAGATCGGTATCGACGATGATGCAATAGCGCTCGGCATCGGGCTGTTGTCGGGCCACACTCTGCATCAGCGTGCGGGCATAGTGCAGGTAGTTATTGGAGACAATCGTGACGATGGCTTGCGGTTTCATTACATTGCTTTGAGTAAATCACAAGGTATTTTACCGGTTATCATCAGGCGCTCATGCCATATTGTGTTACTAAAAAATACATGCCGCGCTCACCGCTGCGGGCTCGCAGGCCGCGGCCCGCGATTTGCCGTTTTTGGCCCTGTCTCGCGGCTGCCGCTGGCCTGCCTCCAGCGCCTTCCAGCCTGTCTCTATTTTGCGCCTGGACCGGCGGTGGTTCTTTGGCCTGGCGCCACTTGCTGATAAACTGTCGGGCCTTGCGCGCAATCTGGGCCGGTCACCGTTTCCGGCCTGTCGCGTGCGCACCGCGGCGACCGCGTAAAAATTTGAATTGCGTAAACGAATTGCATAATCATAATGAAACCTGATAGTTATCGCGGACGGCGCCTGTCCGTGGCGCCCATGATGGACTGGACCGACCGCCATTGCCGGTATTTTCACCGGCAGATCACGCGCCATACCTGGCTGTATACGGAAATGGTGACTAGCGGTGCGCTGCTGTACGGCGATGTCGGCCGTCATCTCGATTTCAATCGGGAAGAGCATCCGGTGGCGCTGCAGCTCGGCGGCAGCGAACCCGAGGACCTGGCCAAATGTGCGCGCCTTGGAGAGCAGTGGGGTTACGATGAAATCAATCTCAATTGCGGCTGCCCGTCCGAGCGCGTGCAAAAGGGCGCGTTCGGCGCCTGCCTGATGAAAGAGGCGACGCTGGTCGCCGATTGCGTCAAGGCCATGCGCGACGCCGTGTCCATCGATGTCACGGTCAAGCACCGCATCGGCATCGACGACGGCACCTCTTATGATTTCGTGCGCGACTTTGTCGGCACCGTGGCCGAGGCCGGTTGCCAGACTTTTATCGTGCATGCCCGTAATGCGGTCTTGAAAGGCTTGAGTCCGAAGCAAAACCGGGAAATTCCACCGCTGAATTACGAATATGCCTATCGCTTGAAGCGCGATTTTCCGGACAAGGAAATGCTGATCAACGGCGCCATCAAGACGCTCGATGAAATCGATTTGCATTTGCAGCACGTCGATGGCGTCATGCTGGGCCGCGAGGCATATCACAACCCGTATCTGATGGCGGCCTTCGACAGCCGTTATTATGGCGATGCCGCGCCGGTGCGCTCGCGCCGCCAGGTGCTCGAAGCGATGGTGCCCTATATTGAAAGCCAGCTGGCGCTGCATGGCAAGAAGGCAAGCGGGGCGCTGAAATTGAACAGCATCACGCGCCACATGCTCGGTTTGATGGCCGGCATGCCCGGTGCGCGCGGTTTCCGGCAAATTCTGTCGGACTCCAAAAAGCTCGCCGCCGGCGACGCCACGCTGGTGCTGACGGCGATCGGCGATATGAATCTGTGAACGGGCATGTACCGTCAACAGGGCAAAAATTGCTGCGTCAAAAACTGCGAATTGAATTATTTCCGCGTGGAAATAATCATATGTGTGGCGAAATCCTTGAGGCAGATGTCGCAAGCAAACCACGGATCAGGCTGTCGCTGCCAGACCTGCCGGAAAGCCCGTACACCGGTGGCGGGCGGTCCAAAATGGGGGATATGTGAAAATGTTGCTCTGGAATGTGAACTGATTGTCTGATATTGTGTAAAAGGGCAGACCGGGATGACTTGCCGGCCTGCCCTTTTATTTTGTCATTTTGCTTTGCAAATACGACACTTCAAGCACTCGGCGAGTGTTCTTTTTGCTTTTGCAAAAAATAATGGCTTTTGACCAAATGACAATCAGATTGGCTTTCCTGCTTCGGTTTTTCTTGCCAGTCGAACTCCCTCCACGCGAATATCGGCGAACGGGCCACGGCCGCCGGCTGGCCACGCTGCTGGCCCTGGCCATGTCCTGTGCCATCGGTATGCCGGCGGCGGCGCTCGAGACGGTGACGCTGCAGCTGAAATATCGCCATCAATTCCAGTTTGCCGGTTATTACGCCGCAATCGAACAAGGCTATTACCGCGACGCCGGACTCGATGTCCGCCTGCTCGAGGGCAACGGCGACGATGAAGCCGAGCGCAAGGTGTTAAACGGCGACGCCGAATATGGCGTCAGCGATAGCAGTTTGCTGTTGTCGCGGGCGGCCGGCAAGCCGCTGGTCGTATTGGGCGTCATTTTTCAGCATTCCGCCTACGTGCTGGCCGTGCCGCAAGACGGGCCGATCAAGGGTATCCGCGATGTGGTCGGTAAAAATCTGATGATTAACGCAGCCCGGCCGCATTCGATTGAAGGCGACGACTTGCTGGTCTACCTGAAAAAAGCCGGCATCGACATCTCCAGACTGGCCTTGCTCGCGCACTCGCACGACGCCAACGACCTGGTCAGCGGCAAGGTCGATGCGATGTCGGTCTATATCACCAACGAACCCGATTTTTTCAGCCGTATCGGCTTTCCGGTGCAGTTGTTCAGCCCGCGCGAGGCCGGCATCGATTTTTACGGCGACAATCTGTTTACCAGCGAGCGCGAAATCGCGCTGCATCCGGCACGCGTGCGGGCTTTCCGCGCCGCCAGCATGCGCGGCTGGCAATATGCGATGAGCCGGCCGGAAGCGATCAGCGACCTGATCATCGCAAAATATTCGCGACAGAATACGCGCGATCATCTCTTGTTCGAAGCGCACCAGATGGCCGATCTGGTGCAGCCGCAGCTGATTGAAACCGGATATATGAATCCGCTGCGCTGGCAACAGATCGCCGACCATTATGCCGACGCCGGCATGTTGCCGAAAAAAATCTCGCTCGATGGTTTTCTGTACGATCCCAATGCCAATTGGGCGCAAAGCTGGATGTACCGTATTGGCGGTGTGCTGGCAGCCATCATCATGCTGCTGGTGATTCTGCAATTCTGGCGCATGGTGCTCGAGCGCCGGCGTGTGCAGCGCCACATCAGGAAAAGCGAGGAGCGCTGGAATTTTGCACTCGAAGGCGCCGGTTACGGGGTCTGGGACTGGAATATCGTCACTGGCGAAGTCATGTATTCGAAGCGCTGGCAGGAAATGCATGGTTATCCCGATAAGGAATTTTCTGCCACGCTGGACGCTTCGCGCGCGCGCGTCCATCCCGACGACTTGCCTGCGCTTTCGGCCATCATGCGTAATTATTTTGCTGGCAAGACCGACAGTTTTATCAGCGAACACCGCATACTGTGCCGCGACGGCAGCTGGCTGTGGGGGCTTGACCGCGGCATGGTCGTGAGCCGCGACAAGCGTGGCAAGCCGCTGCGCATGATTGCCACGCGATCCGATATTACGCGGCGCAAAATGGCCGAGGCGGCGCTGACGCGAAAGACGGCCGAACTGCAGTCCCAGGCCGCCTTCATGCATGCGGTGATCGAAAACATTCCGATTGCGGTGCTGGTCAAGGACGTGCGCGATGATTTCCGGATCACGCTCTGGAATCGCGCGGCCGAAGCGATCTTCCAGCGTCCCAAGGACCGTGCGGTCGGCCGCCTGGCTGGCGATATCTGGTCGCGCGCCGACGCCGAGGCCTTTTTGCAGGCCGACCAGCAGGCACTGCGCGAGGGGCGGCTGGTCGATATCGCAGAGCGCTGGGTGCAGACCGAATTGAATGGCATGCGCTTGCTGCATATTATCAAGGTGCCTTTGATTAATGAAGAAACGCAGCAAGTCGATTATCTGCTCGACATGTGCGAAGACATCACCGAACGGCGGCAAAACGAAAGGCGGCTGCAACTGGCGGCGCTGGTCTATGAACACAGCAGCGAAGCCATGCTGGTCAATGATGCCGACAACAACATCATCTCGATCAATCCGGCATTTACCGCCATGACCGGTTACCAGGCCGCCGATGTACTGGGAAAAAATCCGCGCATATTCGCCTCCGGCCATCATGACCACACTTTTTACAAAAGCATGTGGGATACGCTGTTGTCGAACGGCCAGTGGCAGGGCGAAGTGTGGAACCGGCGCCGCGACGGCAGCCTGTTCGCCGAGCTGCTGTCGATCAACCTGATCCGCAATGCCGATGGTTCGGTCCACCAGTATGTGGGCCTGTTTTCCGACATCACCAAGAAAAAGGAATCGGAAACGCTGATCTGGCATCAGGCGAATTTCGACGCCTTGACCAAGTTGCCGAACCGGCGCATGTTTCGCGACCGCCTCGAGCAGGGCATTAAAAAAAGCAAGCGCGACGGCCTGCCGCTGGCGATTCTGTTCATCGATCTCGACCGCTTCAAGGAAGTCAACGACACGCTCGGCCACGATGTGGGCGACTCGCTGCTGATCGAGGCGGCACACCGGATCCGGCGCTGCGTGCGCGAATCGGATACCGTGGCGCGCCAGGGCGGCGACGAATTCACGGTGCTGCTGTTCGAACTTGAAGACACCGCGCGCGTCAGCCAGATCGCCCTCAACATCAATGAAGCGCTGGCCGCGCCATTTGAACTTGGCGACGAAATGGCTTTTGTATCGGGCAGTATCGGCATCACGCTGTATCCGAACGATGCGCTCGAAATCGACGACTTGCTCAAGCATGCCGACCAGGCGCTGTATGTGGCCAAGGATGGCGGCCGCAACCGCTTCGCGTATTTCACGCCGGCGCTGCAAGTGCGTGCGCAAAACCGCATGCGCTTGACCAACGACTTGCGCAGCGCATTGCGCAACGACGAGCTGCACCTGTATTTTCAGCCGATCGTCAACCTGGCTACTGGTGCCATCGAAAAAGCCGAAGCGCTGATCCGCTGGCAGCACCCGCGCCGCGGCATGGTCGGCCCGAACGAATTCATTCCGCTGGCCGAGGCGTCGGGCCTGATCCTCGATATCGGCGAATGGGTGTTCAAGGAAGCGGCGCAATGGGTGCAGCGCTGGCGTGCGGCCGGCTTCGGCCAGTTCCAGATCAGCGTCAACCAGTCGCCGCTGGAATTTCAGCGCGACGACAATGGTTACGCGCGCTGGTTCGCCTATCTGCAGGAACTGGGCTTGCACGGCTCGGCGCTGGTGATCGAAATTACCGAAAGCCTGCTGCTCGATGCCAGCAACGTGGTGATGGACAAATTGCTGCATTTGCGCGATTCCGGGATCCAGGTCGCGCTTGACGATTTCGGCACCGGATACAGTTCCCTGTCTTATCTGAAGAAATTCGATATCGATTACCTGAAGATCGATCAATCGTTCACGCGCAACCTGTTCAGCGGCTCGCCCGACATGGCACTGTCGGAGGCGATCATCGTCATGGCCCACAAGCTCGGGCTGAAAGTGATTGCCGAGGGCGTCGAGACGCAGACGCAATATGAATTGCTGCGCGCCGCCGGCTGCGACTATGCGCAAGGCTATCTGTTTTCCAGGCCGGTGCCGGCCGCCGATTTCGACCAGCTGCTGGTGTCGGGGCGGGCGCTGATCGATGGCTGAGCGGCGCTTGACGGTTTCGTCTGGGCGTTTCCATGCGCTACTTTAATCAGGTCGCGACGGTGGACGCCGGCCGGGGCCGCGCGGCGCAGGACTATAATAATGCCGCTGGCGGTTTCGACCGCTTCTTATTGCAGTAGCGGACACGCCACTGCCCATGATCGAGGAAAACAATGATAAACATATCTGCAAAACAGAAGAAACGGCCTGCCGCCGTATCGCTGCTGGCTGGCGCCTGCGCGCTGCTGGCGCTGACGGCCATGGCGCAGCCGGTGCCTGCATCTTCGCCTGCGTCTGCTTCGGCATCGGCAATGGATTTGACGCAAAAGCCGGGCGACGATTTCTATGCCTACACCAACGGCGGCTGGATGGCGGCCACGGCGATCCCGGGCGACCGCAGCAATTGGGGCGCCGGCGGCATTCTGGTTGAAGACACCAATGCCCGCATCATCAAGCTGATCGAGGCGGCGGCGCAGGCCAAGGACGGCAGCCTGCCGCGCAAGGTCAGCGATTTCTATACCTCGTTTCTCGATGTGGCATCGATCGAAGCCCGGGGCCTGGCGCCGCTGCAGCCGCTGCTGAAAAAAATCGCCGCCATCGACACCTCCGAAGCGCTGGCGCAGGCCCTCGGCAGCAGCATGCGGGCCGATGTCGATGCGCTCAACGCCACCGAATTCTACACGCCGAATCTGTTCGGCCTGTGGGTGGTGCAGGGCTTGCACGACCCGGCGCATTACACGCCTTATCTGCTGCAAGGCGGCCTCGGCATGCCCGATCGCGCCTACTATCTGACCGACAGCCCGAAGATGGCTGCCACGCGCGCCGCATACCTGAAGCATATCGTGAAGGTCTTGACGCTGGCCGGCGTGCCGGACGCCCAGGTGCGTGGCGAACGCATTTTCGACCTCGAACATGCGATTGCACAAGCCCACGCCAGCCGCGAAGCCTCGGCCGACGTCAATAATGCGAAGAGCTGGAGCCGCGCCGATTTTGCCAGAAAGGCCCCCGGCATGCCGTGGCAAGCCTTTTTTAAGGCGGCCGGCCTGAGCGCGCAAAAGCAATTCATCGTCTGGCAACCGGGCGCAGTCAGCGGTGCCGCCAAGCTGGTGGCCAGCACGCCGCTGGCGGTGTGGCGCGATTACCTCAGTTACCACGTCTATAATCACTATTCCGACACGTTGCCGCAAGCGTTTGCCGACGAGCGCTTTGCCTTTTACGGCACCGTGCTGTCCGGTACGCCGCAACAGCCGAACCGCAGCAAGCGCGCGCTGGCGGCGGTCAACGAGGCGATGGCCGATGCCGTCGGCCGCATGTATGTCGAACGTTATTTCCCGCCTGAAGCGAAGGCCCGCGCGCAGGCCATGGTCGTCAATCTGGTGGCGGCCTTCAGCAAGCGCATCGAGCGGCTCGACTGGATGGCGCCCGCTACCAAGGTCCAGGCGCAAGCCAAGCTGAAGGCCTTGTATGTCGGCGTCGGCTATCCCGACAGCTGGCAATCGTTCGACTCGCTGCAAGTGAAGGCCGGCGATGCGCTCGGCAATACCGTGCGCGCCGAACAGCTCAAGTATCAGCGGACACTGGCCAAGCTCGGCCAGCCGGTCGACAAAAAGGAATGGTGCATGCCGCCGCAGCTGGTCAATGCGGTCAATATGCCGATGCAAAATGCGCTGAATTTTCCGGCGGCGATTTTGCAGGCACCGTTTTTCGATCTGAAGGCCAGCGATGCCGCCAATTACGGTGCGATCGGTTCGGTCATCGGGCATGAAATCACGCACAGCTTCGACGATCAGGGCGCACAGTTCGATGCCACGGGCCGTCTGCGCAACTGGTGGAGCCGGGCCGACCTCAAGCATTTCCAGGCCGCTTCCAAGGCCCTGGCAACCCAGTATTCGGCCTACAAGCCGTTTCCCGACCTGGCTTTGAACGGCCAGCAAACGCTTAGCGAAAACATTGCCGATCTGGGCGGGCTGAATGCCGCGCTCGATGCCTATCATGTGTCATTGCATGGCAAGCCGGCGCCGCTGGTCGATGGCCGCAGCGGCGATCAGCAGTTTTTCATCGCCTTTGCCCAGAGCTGGCGCACCAAGATGCGCGAGGCCGCCTTGCGCCGCGCGGTGGTGACCGATGGTCATGCGCCGGCGCCATACCGGACCATGACGGTGCGTAATCTCGATGCCTGGTATCAGGCTTTCGATGTGCAGCCCGGACAGGCGCTGTATCTGACACCGGCGCAGCGCGTACGGATCTGGTAAGCCGGCGCTGAACCAGGCGCGGCGGCCGCACTCTAATCATGAAAGGCAATCAGGCCTTGATGAGCTTGCCTGTGCAAGGCATGAAAGGAGCGCGGCCATGAGCATGTTGGATCGTTTGCCGATTCCGCTGGTCGTAATGTCTCTGCTGGCCGTCATGCTGGCCGGCTGGGGCATGGTGTTTATGGTATTGATTCCGAATTGACGCCATGTCCGCCGATGGCGGCGCGCGCAAGGTGCGCTGCGAAGGTGCGCTGCAAATGCGCGGAAATAGCGGGGGCGCCAGGCGGCGCCGCCGTTCAGGGAGGCGTTACATACGTTCGTGCACGCCACCGGCAAGGCGTGCTGCTGACCTGCCGTTTGGCTTGCCACCGAGTCCGGAACTGGATCCAGTTCC
>JAIZVZ010000240.1 GCA_021768485.1 Oxalobacteraceae bacterium
CTGCCGCTGCTGGGCGATGCCGCCAGCAATGCCGCCAAGGTGATGCCGAAATTTGTCGACGTCCTGCGCGGCGCGAAGATGGAAGTTCCGGCGGTCACTGCATCATCGAAAGAGGTCGAAATCACGTCTCTGACGGGTGCCTGAGCCACGCGACAGCATCGCGCGTGGTTGTGCAAAAAAATGGCCGGCTTTTGCCGGCCATTTTTCCATGCGGAAATTCCCTGCGTTTGCGGTGCCATGGATACCTCCTGTTCGCCGAATTCCTCTATGATCTGCACACTCCTGCCACGCAGGAGCTGCATTCAGTCCGATGAATTCACCCAACCAAAGGAGTTTTCGCATGACGACCATCGCAATCGTGTACTTCAGTGGTTATGGCCATACCGCAAAGCAGGCGCAGGCTGTCCATGAAGGTGCTGCCACTGTTACCGATGCCAAATTGTTCCGGATCGACAGCAACGGTGATTTGCCGGAAGGCGCGTGGGAAGAAATAGGCGCCGCGAAAGCCATCATCTATGGCAGCCCGACCTACATGGGCGGGCCGTCGGCGCAGTTCAAGGCCTTCCAGGACGCGACCTCCAAAACCGTGTTCGCCGCCGGCGGCACCTGGCGCAACAAGCTGGCCGCCGGCTTCACCAATTCGGCCTCGCGCTCCGGCGACAAGCTGGCCAGCCTGCAGCAGATCGCCATTTTCGCCGCCCAGCACGGCATGCACTGGGTCGCCCTCGGTCTGCCGCCGGGGAATAATTCCAGCACCGGCTCGGAGGAAGACTTGAACCGCCTCGGCTTCTTCCTGGGCGCCGCCGCCCAGTCCAACGCCGACCAGGGCGCGGAGGTGGCGCCGTCGCAATCGGACCTGCGCACCGCCGAACACCTGGGCGCGCGCGTAGCCGAAACCGCGCTGCAATTCGTGCGCGGCAGCCGCTAAGGAGGACGGACATGATTACTCGACGCATGCTGATGCAATTCGGCCTGGCCGTCGCGCTGGCCGCGGGCTCGCTGGCGCACGC
>JAIZVZ010000080.1 GCA_021768485.1 Oxalobacteraceae bacterium
TTTTTGTGTATTAAGCTGCTTGCGTATCAACCTGCGTATTCAACGCTGAAAGAATATTTATGGACGACAAAAAATCCGCGGCTCTGGCCGCCTCTGCGCCGTCGGCGCCGCCCGTGACTGAAAAGAGCAAAGCTCTCGCTGCGGCGCTGGCCCAGATCGAAAAGCAATTCGGCAAAGGTTCCGTGATGCGCATGGATGCCGGCGCCGTGGTCGAAGAAGTGGCGACGGTGTCGACCGGTTCGCTCGGTCTTGATATTGCGCTGGGCGTGGGCGGTTTGCCGCGCGGTCGCGTGGTCGAGATCTACGGCCCTGAATCGTCGGGCAAAACCACCTTGACGCTGCAAACCATCGCTGAAATGCAAAAACTGGGCGGCACCTGCGCCTTTATCGATGCCGAGCATGCGCTCGATGTCGGCTATGCCCAAAAGCTCGGCATTAATTTGTCGGACCTGCTGATTTCCCAGCCCGATACCGGTGAACAGGCGCTTGAAATCACCGACGCCCTCGTGCGCTCCGGCAGCGTCGATCTGGTGGTCATCGATTCGGTTGCGGCATTGACGCCGCGCGCCGAAATCGAAGGCGATATGGGCGACTCGCTGCCCGGTTTGCAGGCGCGCCTGATGTCGCAAGCGCTGCGCAAACTGACCGGCTCGATCAATCGCACCAATACCCTTGTCATTTTCATCAACCAGATCCGCATGAAGATCGGCGTCATGTTCGGCAGCCCCGAAACGACGACCGGCGGCAATGCGCTCAAGTTTTATGCGTCCGTGCGGCTCGACATCCGCCGGACCGGTTCGATCAAGGCCGGTGACGAGGTCATCGGTAACGAAACCAAGGTCAAGGTCGTCAAGAACAAGATTGCGCCGCCATTCAAGGAAGCCCATTTCGACATTCTGTATGGCGAAGGCACATCGCGCGAAGGCGAAATCCTCGATCTGGGCGCCGATGCCAAGATCGTCGAAAAATCGGGCTCGTGGTACAGCTATAACGGCGAACGCATCGGCCAGGGCAAGGACAATGCGCGCACCTTCCTCAAGGAACGTCCGGCGCTGGCGCGCGAGATCGAAAACAAGGTGCGCGTTGCACTGGGCGTGCGTGAGTTGCCCGTCATCGCCGCGCCCAAGGCTGAACCGGCCGGCAAGCTCAAGGCCGTCGAGTAATATTGATGCCTGTCCGATTGCTGTTGCGGACACCCGGTGCGTTTGCAGCGGTAACCGCGACAATATTGGCAGTGTCGGCAGGCAGACAGTTCACGTGAGAGTGAGTGATGGGGCGGGTTGTCGACCGCCCCATTTTTTATTTTTATAATTTCATGGCCGCACCAAAACTGAGTTTGAAGGCAAGAGCCTTGCGCTATCTGTCGATACGCGAACACAGTCGTCTCGAATTGGCGCGCAAGCTCGCCCGTCATGCGCAGGAGGGCGAGGACGTGCAGGCGCTGCTCGATACGCTGGAAAAAGCCAACTGGCTGTCGCAGGAGCGTTTTTCGGAATCGCTGATTCATCGTCGGGCGGCGCGCTTTGGCAATAGCCGCATCGTGGCTGAATTACAAAGCCACGGTATTGCCGGCGAGGCTTTGACCGAGATTAAAGCCGATCTAGCGCAAGATGAAACGGCGCGCGCGTGCGAGGTCTGGCGCCGCAAGTTCGGTAGCCGGGCCGAGAGCCCCGAGCAGCGCGTCAAGCAAATGCGTTTTCTCTTGCAGCGCGGTTTTTCGCAGCGTGCTGCCCAGGTGGCACTGCGCGGCTTGCCCGACGATGTCGAACCGGAGGCCGGCGAACGCACGCAAAGCAGTTATGTTGAGCGTGACAGCGATGACCTGACTGATTTCAGCGACGACTCCTAGTCGCGGCCCGCAGATGGCGCGGCAGCTGACGCCAGGTGCGCCAGCTCGCTCATGGTTGCGGGGCGCGGCAGCCATGAGCCGATTGCGGCGGCGAGTTGCTGGCGCGCTTATCTTCAGATCGTTTGTCCTTCGGATCGATCATCGTCAGATCGCCTGTCCTTAGATCGCTTGCCTCTAGATTGCTTGTCTTTGGATCGCTTGTCTTTAGATTACTTGCCTTTAGATTACTTGCCTTTAGATCGCTTGCCTTTAGATAGCTTGCCTATCAATCCATTATTGCCGCATGAATACCCGCGGCCATCGCGCCGCGATGCTTCGCCGGCTGATTTTGTTACACCCTTTTACAATCTCTGGCAAAAGCTTGCGCAAATCATCATTTCGCGATTTGATTTGTTGCATAAGTACTACCATGTTTCAAATATTGCAAAATTTTATCTTCATGCGCAGCCGCTGCACTGGCAGACGCCGGACCGGATGTGCTACACTTTTCGCCTAAGAACCTGTCCCGCAAGGGCAAGTGGTCGAGACGGAGATGATTTGCAAGTGGGACAGGCCATGGCTGCGCGCCATCGCCGACGCTATGGCACGCTTTGCTGCAGCACCACACGCACGCCCGCATCGGCGACCTGACTTTCTGGCAATAGACAGGTTTGGAATGCAGTGCGGTACGAACATCAAATTGTCGTCGTTGACAATACGCACGCTCCCGATCAATTTGCCGTCCTACCGCTTCAGGTTCTATGCCTCTGTCGATATCGACTTCCAGACGCGCGTTAAAGCACACTCGTGCCATAACAGTCCAGGCTTATGCCCGTGACGACGGCCTATGGGATATCGACGCCCACCTTACCGACACCAAGACTTTCGACGCCTCGCTGGCGACCGGCATCCGCGCCGCCGGTCAGCCGCTGCATGACTTATGGCTGCGCGTGACGATAGACCGCGAGCTGACGATTGTCGATGCCGAGGCTGTTTCCGACGCCGTGCCTTATCCCGGCTATTGCGAGGCGATCACGCCCGATTATAAAAAACTGATCGGATTGTCGCTGCTTAAAGGATTTCGACCCGCCCTCAAAGAAATTTTGTCGGGCACCGCAGGCTGTACGCACTTGACCGAACTGGCGCAAGTGCTGCCGACTGCTGCAATACAGGCGTTCGCGGGAATAGTCATCAAGTCGCGCGACCCTGAGCAAAGCCACAAGCCGTTTCAACTTGACCGCTGCCACGCCCTACATAGCGCTGGTTTAGCCGTAGCAAGATATTACCCTCGTTGGTTCAGGCCGCCATCCGGTTGACGACTAGCGCATTGCCATAAGCTATCTCGCCGTAATCCATTTATTAATTAGTACCTGAAGGGAACTCGCATGAAAATCCATGAGTATCAAGGAAAAGAAATTCTCCGCAAATATGGCGTTACGGTGCCACGCGGTATCCCCTGTTTCACGGTCGCCGAGGCGGTCAAGGCAGCGGAAACACTGGGCGGCTCGGTCTGGGTCGTCAAAGCGCAAATTCATGCGGGCGGCCGCGGCAAAGGCGGCGGCGTCAAGGTCGCCAAGACTTTGGCTCAAGTCAAGGAATACGCTGAGCAAATCATGGGCATGCAACTGGTCACGCATCAGACCGGACCGGAAGGCCAAAAAGTCAATCGCCTGCTGATCGAAGAGGGCGCAGACATCAAGAAAGAACTGTATGTCAGCATGGTCACCGACCGCATCAGCCAGCGCGTGGTATTAATGGCTTCCAGCGAAGGCGGCATGGACATTGAAGAGGTGGCGCACTCCCACCCCGAATTGATTCACCAGGTGGCGATCGACCCGGCCGTTGGCCTGACCGATGCCGAAGCCGATGGCATTTCGGCCAAGATCGGCGTGCCGCCAGCCTCGATCGCCGACGCCCGCGTGCAGCTGCAAGGCTTGTACAAGGCTTATTGGGAAACCGACGCCTCGCTGGCTGAAATCAATCCATTGATTTTGACCGGCAGCGGCAAAGTGATCGCGCTCGACGCCAAGTTCAATTTCGATTCGAATGCCTTGTTCCGTCATCCCGAAATCGTCGCCTACCGCGATCTCGATGAAGAAGATCCGGCTGAAATCGAAGCCTCCAAATTCGATCTCGCCTATATTTCCCTCGACGGCAATATCGGCTGCCTGGTCAACGGCGCCGGCCTGGCGATGGCGACCATGGACACCATCAAGCTGTTTGGCGGCGAACCGGCCAACTTCCTCGACGTCGGCGGCGGCGCCACTGCGGAAAAAGTGACCGAGGCGTTCAAGATCATGCTCAAGAACCCTGGCCTCAAGGCGATTCTGGTCAACATTTTCGGCGGCATCATGCGCTGCGACGTGATTGCGCAAGGCGTGATCACGGCCTCAAAGGCGGTTTCCCTGAAAGTGCCGCTGGTGGTGCGCATGAAGGGCACGAACGAAGATATCGGCAAGCAGATGCTGGCCGATTCCGGTCTGCCGATCATCGCGGCAGAAACGATGGAAGACGCAGCCAAGCTCGTCGTCGCCGCCGCCAACGGTCAACGTTAATAGTCCAGTACAAGGAAGCAATATGTCTATCTTAATCAACAAAGATACAAAAGTCGTCACCCAGGGTATTACCGGCAAGACCGGTCAATTTCACACACGCATGTGCCGCGATTACGCGAACGGCAAGAACTGTTTCGTTGCCGGCGTCAATCCGAAAAAGGCTGGCGAAGACTTCGAAGGCATCCCGATTTTCGCCAATGTGCGCGAAGCCAAGGAAGCCACCGGCGTCAATGTTTCGGTCATTTATGTCCCGCCGGCAGGCGCTGCCGCGGCGATCTGGGAAGCGGTCGAAGCCGAGCTCGATCTGGCGATCTGTATCACCGAAGGCATTCCGGTGCGCGACATGATGGCTTTGAAGGACCGCATGGCCAAGGCCGGCAGCAAGACCTTGCTGCTGGGGCCGAATTGCCCGGGTCTGATCACGCCTGACGAAATCAAGATCGGCATCATGCCGGGCCACATCCATCGCAAGGGCCGCATCGGCGTCGTCTCGCGTTCGGGCACCTTGACCTATGAAGCGGTCGGTCAATTGACGGCGCTCGGTCTGGGACAGTCGAGCGCAGTCGGTATCGGCGGCGATCCGATCAATGGCTTGAAGCACATCGACGTCATGAAGATGTTTAACGACGATCCCGACACCGACGCCGTCATCATGATCGGTGAAATTGGCGGCCCCGACGAAGCCAATGCCGCATACTGGATCAAGGACAACATGAAAAAGCCGGTGGTCGGCTTTATCGCCGGCGTGACCGCGCCAGCCGGCAAGCGCATGGGCCATGCCGGCGCCTTGATCTCGGGCGGCGCCGATACGGCGCAAGCCAAGCTCGAAATCATGGAAGCGTGCGGCATTACCGTGACCAAGAACCCGTCCGAAATGGCGCGCTTGCTCAAGGCCATGCTGTAAGCGGCATGGGACGATGCCCGGTCGGGCCGGCGGCGTAGTGTCGGCCGGCTCGCGTGGGCGGCATCCAGATGGGGAGCTTAGGCTTCCCATTTTTTATGTGCGCCGCATTTTTCCCGGCGCCGGCAGTCATTTGTGAATAAAATAGGCCAACTGGGCTGGTGGAGCGTGTCATGGCGAAAATCATCATTTCGCAGCAGGGCGGCGGCGTGCGGGAAGTGGAGTTGACGCAAGAGCGTCTGACGATAGGGCGCGCCAGTCAAAACGATGTGGTGCTGGTGCATCGCGCGGTCAGCGGCCGCCATGCCGTCATCGCCTGCACCGATTGCGATGCCTTTATCGAAGACCTCGACAGTACCAACGGCACCCTGGTCAATGGCCGTCCGATCAAAATGCATATTTTGCAAGATCGCGACATCATCAATCTCCCCGATACCCAGATCGAATACATCGCCGAGCCGGCGGCCGGCGCGCCGGTGGCCGAACTGCTCGCCGCGCGCGACAATGAGCTCGACAGAGAGCTCGGCAGTGACTTTGACGCCGAACTCGATAAGGAACTTGAGAACGGACTCGAGAACGGACTCGAGAACAACAGCGGCCAGGCGCGTGACGGCGAATCGCTGGCGCGGCCTGCAAGGGCCTCGGCCTTGGCGCTGCATCCGGCCCTCATCAAGGTTTTAAATGGCGTAAACGTCGGCAAACAATTAAGCCTGACCAAACCGCTGACGACGATCGGCAAGCCGGGGCTGCAGGTCGCGGTCATCCAGCGCCGCGATGCCCATTATTATCTGATGCATGTCGAGGGCCAGCTGTTACCGATGGTGAATGGCGAAATGATAGGCGAGGGGCCGCGCCTTTTGCTCGATGGCGACAGGCTGGAACTGGCCGGCACGGCCATGGCATTCATCCACCGCGGCTAGTCATTTTTTTCCAGAAAAATAGTGACAGTCTTGGCGCCGCGCGCGCCTCGGCTGACAAAATTTGGCGCCGACTGACAAAAATTGTCAGATTTCTTGTCTTATTTCTAATCAAAACGCGAAAAAACCGGCGTTTTTTGACATTTTTAACGTGGCATGGCGATTGCTCTATTATTCGTGCAGCAAAAAATATAACAAATCCCCCCACTTTAAGCTTGACGGAGAAATAAGATGAAATCGATGAAAATGATTCAAGGCGCGCAAAAGGGCTTTACGCTGATTGAGCTGATGATTGTCGTGGCGATTATCGGGATTCTGGCTGCGGTGGCTTTGCCTGCTTACCAAAATTACATGACCAAGGCGCGTTATACGGAAGTGACGAGCGCGATGGCGCCCGCCAAACTTGGTGTCGAAGAGTGTTATCAAACACAGGGTGCGCTGACCAATTGTACCGGCGGCAATAACGGAGTGCCCACCGATATCACCGGTGCCGGCGGTGCTGTCAATTCCGTCACCACTGCAGCACTGGGTGTGATTACGGTCGTCCCGAATGCATACAAGACCATTGTCGCCACCGATACCTGCACATTGACACCAACAATTGTTACTGCAACCACAGGTGGCACCAGCAAACTGACCTGGGCTTATAGCGGCACATGTTTAACTAGCGGCTATGTCAAGAACTAATCATTGACGTCGCGTGTGAAAAAGCCCGGTGCGTGCACCGGGTTTTTTTATGCCCGAAGTAATTGAATGCGGCTTGCCTGCAGCGTGTCGATGGCAGTTCATTGTCATGTGCATTCTGCATTTCCGATTTCCCAATCATCATTTCCATTGAACCGCCGCAGTCATTGACTGTCTGATTGCTGAGCCGGTCGATCTCATCGGTTCGTTCCGTCCGTCTTGCTTAATTTGCCGACATTAATCTTGCCGACATGAATTTTGCCGACATTAATCTTGCCTGTCTTAATTTTTCCGGCATTAAGGCTGCATCTTGATTCATCGAAGCGGCTGGCATTTTTTCCTCGCGCTTTCGATTTGCGGCGCATTTTCACTCGCCGGCGCATACCGATGTCCGATTTCAGGAGAAAAACATGAAGCGATACGGCGCAGAGTTTTTCGGCACTTTCTGGCTCATTCTCGGCGGTTGCGGCAGCGCCGTCCTGGCAGCCCGCTTTCCCGAGGTCGGCATCGGCCTGGCCGGCGTCTCGCTGGCTTTCGGCCTGACGGTGCTGACCATGGCGTATGCGATCGGCCACATCTCGGGCTGTCATTTGAATCCGGCCGTCTCCATCGGCCTGTGGGCCGGCGGCCGCTTTCCGGCGGCGCAGCTATTGCCCTATATCGTGGCGCAGGTTCTTGGCGGCATTGTTGCCGGTGGCATCCTGTATATCATTGCCAGCGGCGCGCCCGGTTTCGATCCCAGCGCCGGCTTTGCCTCGAACGGCTATGGCGCCCATTCGCCGGGCGGCTATTCCTTGCCGGCGGCGCTCGTGTCGGAAGTGGTGATGACGATGTTTTTTCTGTTGATAATTCTCGGCGCCACCGATGCGCGGGCGCCGGCCGGATTTGCCCCGATCGCCATCGGCCTGGCCTTGACGCTGATTCACCTGATTAGCATTCCGGTGACAAACACCTCGGTCAATCCGGCGCGCAGCACCGGCGTCGCGCTCTATGTCGGCGACTGGGCGCTGGCACAACTATGGCTGTTCTGGCTGGCGCCGATTGCCGGCGCCATACTCGGGGCGCTGATCTATCGTGTGCTGGCGGCGGACAAGACGCGCCCCGTCTTTGCCGGGCCGGCCAATCTGCGCCAGGAACGCCGTCAGCGCCAGGTGCGGGCCGCAGACGGCCACAAGGGGCATGGCATTCCGGTCAGATAAACAGTGAATGACGCCGCGCAATTTCTGCGCGCAATATAGCGTGACTATCGGACATGCCGAGCGCCATACCTGCGGCTTGCCCGAGCGGCGCAGCGGGCCGGCTGCCGGCCACTAAGCGCCGGCGCTCCAGTCGCCGCTCTTGCCGCCATGTTTTTCGAGCACCCTGACCTCGCCGATCAGCATGGCGCGGTCGACCGCCTTGCACATGTCGTAAATCGTCAACAAGCCGACCTGCACCGCCATCAAGGCTTCGATCTCGACCCCGGTCTTGCCCACTGTTTCGACTTGCGCCGTGCAGCGCACGGTCGCGGCGTTTTCATCGAGCGCGAAATCGACGGCAACGCGCGTCAGCGCCAGCGGGTGGCAGAGCGGCACCAACTCGCTGGTGCGCTTGGTGGCCATGATGGCGGCAATGCGCGCAATGCCGATCACATCGCCCTTTTTTGCCGTGCCGGCGGCGATCAGCGCAAACGTCGCCGGCTGCATGCGAATCGTACCGCTGGCTACCGCGATGCGGCGGGTATCGGCCTTGGCGCCGACATCGACCATGTGGGCCAGGCCGGCGGCATCGAAATGATTCATTTTTACTTCGCCGTCGGTGTCGTTTGCGGGCTGCGCGGTAGAATTGGTGGTCATAAATTGTTTCGGTCCGTTAAGCGAATCGCGTGAAGTACTGTTTTGCCTATCTTTTGGCTATCATATCACTGTGAAATCGAAACCGACTCTTACGCAGACCGCGACCGCGCATGGGACTCCGATGCGCGGCAAGCCGGCATCGGCCTTGCGCTCCTTCTTGTGCTGTGCCGTGCTGGCACTGGCTGGCGGCCTGCCGGCGCTGGCGCAAGAGCTGCCCAATCTCGGCGATGCCGACCGTCAGGAGCTGACGCCGGTAATGGAGCGCAAACTCGGTGAAGAAATCATGTTCGACATTCGCCGTAACATCGATTATCTAGACGATGCGCCGCTGCTCGAATACCTCAATAATTTCGGCGCCCAGCTGGTGGCCGCGCGGCCCGAGGCGCGCAGCGATGCTTCTTACGATTTTTTCTTTTTTGCGGTGCGCGATACGCAGCTCAATGCTTTTGCGCTGCCGGGCGGCTTTATCGCGGTCCATTCGGCGCTGGTGCTGGCGGCGCAAAGCGAATCCGAGCTCGCTTCGGTGATGGCGCATGAAATCGGCCATGTGGCCCAGCGCCATATCGCCCGCATGCTGGGCCGGCAACGCCAGGATTCGATGATCCCGCTGGCGGCCCTGGTGCTGGCCATTCTCGCTTCGCGCGCCGGCGGCGATGCCGCGGTTGCGGTCATGGCCGGCAGCCAGGGGCTGGCGCTGCAGCGCCAGCTCAATTTCAGCCGCGAGGCCGAACGCGAAGCCGACCGCATCGGTTTCCAGATCCTGCGCGATGCCGGTTTCGATACCTCGGGCATGGTGGCGTTTTTCCGCCGACTGCAGGTCGCTTCGCGCAGCTATTCCGATACCACTCCCGCGTATTTGCGCAGCCATCCTTTGACGACCGAGCGGATGGCCGATATCGATGCCCGCAACCGCGATCAGCATTACCGCCAGCGCATCGATAATATCGATTTCCAGCTGATCCGCGCCCGCGTGCGCGTGCTGCAGGATGAGTCGTCGGCCGGCATGCGCGAGGCCGAAACGCTGCTGCAGGCGCAGCTGGAACAAAGCAACTGGCAGATGGTCGCGGCGGCGCGCTATGGACTGGCATTTATTGCCTTGAAAAGAGGCTTGCTCGACAGGGCCGACGAGCAGCTGCAGCAAGCGCGCCAGGCTGCCGCGCGGGCGCCGCAGCCGACCGCCAATATTGCCATCGCCGGTTTGAATGCCGGGAAAAAGCTCGCCGTTTTTTCGGGTGCGCCGGCGCCGGCGCAAAATGCGATTCTTGCCAGCCTGGCCATCGATATCGATCTGGCGCGCGCCGAGCGCGGCGGCGCGGCGCAAAAGAAGGCGGCGGTGGCGCATGCGGACAGCGCGCGCCAGCAGTTTCCGCTATCGCGCGGCATCGCCCGCCAGTATGCCGAGGCGATGATGACGGCAGGCCAGAATGAACAGGCAGTGATTTATTTGCGCGACCAGCTCCAGCTTTACCGGCGCGAACCGCAACTCTATACGCAACTGGCGAAATCCTATGCAGCACTGGGCAAGATTGCCCTGCAGCATATTGCACTAGCTGAATCGTATGCCCTGACCGGCGCCACCCCGGCCGCGCTCGATCAGTTGCTATTGGCGCGCAAGGCGCCCGATGCCTCGTTCTACGACCAGGCCTTGATCGATGCCCGCGAACGCGAGTTGCAGGCGCGCCGCAGGGATGAAATGGCTGACGAAAAAAAATAGCGGCGCTTGTGTGGCGCCGCGCGTCAAGGCCGCATAGGTTTGGAGCCTCGCGTCAAGCGCGCGGCAGGGCGACAAACGCGAAGCGGGCGGCGATATCGGCGTCGTGCAGGTGGGCGACCGGCAGTTGCCAGTTGCGGTAGCGCAGGCTCAGTTGGCCGGGGCCGCCGGCCAGCCAGGCTTCCAGCGTGTCCTCGTCAAGCGGGGCGCCGTTCATTTCGAGCGCGGCCAGGCATTCGCCGGCGTCGCGGTCGTCGAGCAAGGCAATCTTGCCGGCGCCGTGCAGCAGCAGGCGGCCATATTCGGTCAGCCATACCGACGGCTGTTGCGTACCGTCGAGCAGTGCGGCGCCGGTCTGCAGCAAAAAACCGTGCTGCGGGTCGGTACGTGCGATATACGGCGTCGCCTCGAGATCGACATAGACGCGTTGCGGGCCGTTTTGAAAATACCAGCAGCCGCGTTCGTCGCTAGTGTAATTGCGGTTGATGAAGGCCAGCAGGGCCGCGTTCTGGATTTTGTCGCCGGCCAGTCCGCCCGCCTGCGCCTGTTCGTCGCGCATGCGCCAGTTGCCGCGGGCGTCGAGCGCCAGCCAGCCGTAGCAATGCGGCACGTGCGGCCATTTGGCCATTGCCTCGGTGACGATATGGTCCATGATGACTCAGGCCGCCAAAACCTGATTGCCTTCCAGAAAAGACAAGATGCGCCGCGGCAGCCAGGTCAGCTGTCCCGGCACGGCGCCGGCCGCAAAGCCGACGTGCCCGCCTTCCACCGGGTAATCGAGGGTGACGGCGCGCGCCGCCACTTGCGGCAAATGGCGGCCCGGCAGGAAGGGGTCGTTTTGTGCATTCAAGACCAGCGTCGGCACCGTGATGTCGCTCAGCCAATGCTTGGCGCTGGCGCGGTCCCAGTAATCGTCGGCATCGCGAAAGCCATGCAGCGGCGCGGTGACGACATTATCGAAGGCATGCAGGTCGCGCGCGGCCAGCATGGCCTGGCGGTCGAACAGGCCGGGGAATTGCCTGAGCTTTTCGAGGCATTTCGGTTTTAGTGTGCGCAAAAACATTTTGGTATACATCAGGTTCAGGCCCGAGGACAGCGCGCAGCCGCCCTGTGCCAGGTCGAGCGGGGCCGAGATGGCGCAGGCGGCGTCGATGAAGTCGGCCTGATGCTGCGATTGCCCGAGCCAGCACAGCAAGGCATTGCCGCCCAGCGAAACGCCGGTTGCGTACAGCTTGCCCTGATGGCGCGCATGCAGGCGGCGGATGATCCAGTCGACTTCGGCCGTGTCGCCCGAATGGTAAAAGCGCGGCGCCAGGTTGGCCTGGCCCGAACAGCCGCGAAAATGCGGCACCACGCCCCACCAGCGGCGCTCTTGCAGGGCGGCCATCAGCGCGCGCGCGTAATGGCTGTCGGACGAGCCTTCCAGTCCGTGAAACATCAGCACCAGCGGCTGGCCCGGTGCGCCGTCGACGAAATCGACATCGATGAAATCGCCGTCGGGCGTGTCCCAGCGTTCGCGGCGATAGGCGACAGCCGGCTTGCTGATGCAGACAGCCGGATAGATGGTTTGCAGGTGGCCGCTCGGCAGCCAGCGGGGGGCGGTGTAATTCATGTGCGCCTCAGTGCAGCAGGGCTGCCTTGGGCGGTTCGGCGGCCGGCCTGCCGGGCGCCAGCGAGGCATGGTGGCACACGATGCGCCAGCCCTGTGCCATGCGCACATAGATGTTGGTGGCGAGGATGTGCCGTTCCAGTTCGTGCGCCGCTTGCGGCGTCATGATTTCGACCACATTGTGCAGCGCTCCCATCAGATTTTGCACGGCGTGGATGCGGCTGGTCTGCAGGCGCATGGCGCCGCCCGAGAAAATGGCTTCCCAAGAAGCGCGGATGGCGGCGTGGCCCAGCAGGCGCGGCGCCCCCGGATGGATGCAGACGACATCCTCATCGTCGGCCCACAAGGCCATCAGGGCGTCGATGTCGGCGCGGTTGATGGCTTCGTAAAAGGCCGATTCGGCATCGTCTGCGCTGCTGCTCAATTGTTTTTTGCGTGACATGTCGGGCGACTCTCTGAAAAGCGTTATGAAAAGCCATTTCAATACAGCAATCCATCCCCGTGGACGGTTCAGGAATACATCGCGTGTGTTCCCGCACCCGGCGGCCTCGCCATGCGCGCGTTCAAGCGCCCTTATTTCATTGCGCTTATTGTACTTAATGCATTTAATGAATGCACTTTTCGCGCTTCTCGTACTTCTTGTACTTCTCGTCCTTAATGCGCGTGGGCGACGGCCCCGGCTTTGAGGCTGTACAGGGTTCCACAATACGGACATTTTGTTTCTGCGCCTGCGTTTAGCTCAAGATAGACGCGCGGATGCGACGACCACAAGGGCATTGCCGGGTTGGGGCAGTAGGCGGGCAAATCCTTGGTGTCGAGTTCGACGGTGGCAGGCGTTGTCATATTTTTATCTCCGTAGGTCAGCAAATGCAAATGCTTGTTTTAAGATTAATTGCCATAGCTTTACTTTAAGAAGCCAAGCTTAATGCAATAAGTTAAAGATAATCGCGACTGATGCAAAAGATTGATTTTAACGGATTCAGCCGCGCAGGAAAATTCCTCGGTAAAATGGCGTTTCCAGAAAGCCCGGATCCGCGCCTGGCGTGCTCTTGCATTGCGATCATGAATGCGCTGACCTTCTGCCCGCCCACCCGATGTTTCAGATGACTTTGCCGCATGGCCGACCCCGAATTGCCTCCAATGCCAGCCGCCGATAGCGGGGCGGGCGCGGATCGGGCCGCCGATCGGGACGCGGATCGGGACGCGGATCGGGCCGCATACCGCGCCGGTTTCAAGACGGGTTTGCCGAGCCTGTTCGGCCTGGCCGCCTGGGGCCTGGTGGTCGGTGTGGCCATGGTCAAGAGTGGTTTGTCGATTCCGCAATCGCTGGCGATGACGTTGATGGTATTTGCCGGTTCGGCGCAACTGGCTTCGCTGCCTCTGATCGCCGCCCATGCCCCGGTCTGGGTGGTGTTTGCGACGGCGGTCGCGGTCAATCTGCGCTTTGTCATTTTTTCGGTTTTGCTGGCCCCGCACTTCACGCACCTGCCCTTGCGCCAGCGGTTTTTCCTCGGCTATATCTCGGGCGATCTGGCGGTGGCGCTGTTTTTGCAGCGCTATCCGAGCCAGTGCGCCGAAGCCGGCAAACTGCCCTATCTGAAGGGCTTGCTGTTTCCAAACTGGATGGCCTGGCAAGCCGGTTCCATCCTCGGCATTTTTCTGGGCAGTGCCGTGCCGGCCGCCTGGGGCCTCGGTTTTGCCGGGACTCTGGCCATCATGTGCGTCACCGTGCCGCTGGTGGCCAGTCGCGCCGCCCTGTGCGGGGTTGGCGTGGCGGGCCTGGCGGCCGTGCTCGGCAATGGCTTGCCCTACAAGCTAGGCATCCTGGTGGCGGTGTGCGCCGGCATGCTGACTGCGATGGCGCTCGAGGAATGGCGCGACAAACAGGCGGCCGTCCGATGAGCGAGCAATGGCAGATCTGGCTCGTCATCGCGGCGCTGGTGGCGGCGACTGCGCTTACCCGCAGCGCCTTCTGGCTGCTCGGCCATCACCTCCATATTCCGAAGCGGGTACAGGAAGCGCTGCGCTATGCGCCGGCCTGCGCCTTGGCCGCCATCATCGTGCCGGACCTGTTGCTGGTCAACGGCAGCCTGGTCCTGGCGAACGACAAATTGATCGCCGCTCTGTGCGCGCTGGCGTTTTACCTGTTCAGGCGCGATATGTTGTTGACGATCTTGCTGGGCATGGGAATTTTCACTGTTTTGCGGCTCGGCTTGATTTTTTGAGCGGTTGCGGCGGGCGCATCAGGTAAAATAGCGGTCTTTGTTCGTTCCGACCTTGTGGAGTGTCATGCAATCAGCTAACAATTTCATCCGATTGAACGATTTGATCGCCAGCGGACAGCTGCGCGGCAAGCGCGTGTTTATTCGTGCAGATTTGAATGTGCCGCAAGATGATAGCGGCAACATCACCGAAGATACGCGCATAAAGGCGTCTGTTCCTGCAATTCGCGCTGCCAGTGAGGCTGGCGCCATGGTGATGGTGACGTCGCATCTGGGACGTCCGGTCGAGGGCGATTTCAAACCGGCCGACAGTCTGGCGCCGGTTGCCGTGCGGCTGTCGGAATTGCTGGGCCAGCCTGTTGCGCTGAAATCCGATTGGATCGATGGCGCCGGGCTTGAGCAATTGCAGCCCGGGCAGGTGGTCTTGCTTGAAAATTGCCGCCTCAATCTTGGTGAAAAGAAAAATAGCGATGTGCTGGCGCAAAAAATGGCGGCGCTGTGCGATATCTACGTCAACGATGCCTTCGGTACCGCGCATCGCGCCGAAGCGTCCACTTACGGCATCGCCAGGTATGCGAAAACGGCCTGTGCCGGCCCCTTGCTGGCGGCCGAGCTCGATGCGCTTGGCAAGGCGCTGCATGCGCCGAAACGGCCGCTGCTGGCGATTGTGGCCGGTTCCAAGGTCTCGAGCAAGCTGACCATTTTGAAATCGCTGGCCGACAAGGTCGATCACCTGATCGTCGGCGGCGGCATTGCCAACACCTTTATGCTGGCCAGCGGCATCAAGGTCGGCAAATCGCTGGTCGAGACCGATCTGGTGGCGCAGGCCCGGGCCATCATCGACATGATGGCCGCGCGCGGCGCGCAAGTGCCGATTCCGGTCGATGTCGTGTGCGCCAAGCAATTTGCGAGCGATGCCGTGGCCACCGTCAAGGCGGTCGGGCAGGTCGACGACGACGACATGATTCTCGACATCGGCCCGAAGACGGCGGCCTTGTTTGCCGCCCAGATTGCCGGCGCCGGCACCATCGTCTGGAATGGTCCGGTCGGCGTCTTCGAATTCGATCAGTTTGCGCACGGCACCGAGAGCCTGGCGCTGGCCATTGCGGCTTCTCCGGCGTTTTCGATTGCCGGCGGCGGCGATACGCTGGCGGCCATTGCCAAATATAATATCGCTGATAAGATTGGCTATATTTCGACCGGTGGCGGTGCTTTCCTGGAGTTTTTGGAAGGTAAAACCCTGCCGGCCGTCGAGATCCTGTTGCAGCGCGCATAAGGATTATAAAAAAACCTGGCGCACCAGGGGGGACTATGTCACGCGGCACTAAAATTGTTGCAACTATTGGCCCGGCTTCATCCGATCTGCCGACCCTGACCCGCATGCTCGCTGCCGGGGTCGATGTGGTCCGTCTGAATTTTTCGCACGGCAGCGGCGAAGCGCAGATCGAGCGCGCGCGCCTGGTCCGCCAGGCCGCAGCCGATTGCGGCGTGGAAGTGGCGATCATGGCCGATTTGCAGGGCCCGAAAATCCGCGTCGGCAAATTTGAGAACGGCAAGGTGCAGCTCGAAAAAGGCGGCAAATTCATTCTCGATGCGGACTGGGGCAGCAGGGGCGAACTCGGTAACGAAGAGCGGGTCGGACTCGATTACAAGCTGTTGCCGCGCGATTTGCATGCGGGCGACGTGTTGTTGCTCAACGATGGCCTGATCGTGCTGGTGGTCGACCGCGTGGCCGGCAATGCGATTCATACCACGGTGCGGATCGGCGGCGAGTTGTCCAACAACAAGGGCATCAACCGCCTCGGCGGCGGCCTGACCGCGCCGGCGCTGACCTCCAAAGACATGGAAGACATCCGCACGGCGATGCAGTTTCAGGCCGATTATCTGGCGGTATCGTTTCCGAAATGCGCGACCGATATGGAAATGGCGCGCCAGCTGGCCAACATCGCCGGCGAGCCGTTCGGCCACAAGCCGATGCTGATCGCGAAAATCGAACGCGCCGAAGCGATTCCAGCCTTGCAGGAAATTCTCGACGCCTCCGATGGCATCATGGTGGCGCGCGGCGATCTGGCGGTCGAAGTCGGCAATGCGGCGGTGCCGGCCTTGCAAAAGCGCATGATCAAGATGGCGCGCGCGGCCAACAAGCTGACGATTACCGCGACCCAGATGATGGAGTCGATGGTGTTCAATGCCGTGCCGACGCGGGCCGAAGTGTCCGACGTTGCCAATGCCGTGCTCGACGGCACCGATGCCGTGATGACCTCGGCCGAAACGGCGACCGGCCGCTATCCGGTCGAAACGGTCGAGATGATGGCCGCCATCTGTGTCGAAGCGGAAAAATCGGAAGAGTGCAAACTCGATGCCGATTTTCTGAACCTGCGTTTTACGCGCATCGACCAGTCGATCGCGCTGGGGGCGTTGTTTACGGCCCACCATTTGCCGGTCAAGGCGATTGTCGCGCTGACGCAGTCGGGCTCGACCGCGCTGTGGATGAGCCGGCACCAGATCGACACCCCGATCTTTGCCTTGACGCCCAGCGTGGCCACGCAGCGCAAGGCCAGCCTGTTTCGCAACGTGCGCACTTTCTGGCTCGAGCAGGGCAGCGACACCGAGCACGTCTTGAAAGCGGCGCAGGATTTGATGATTGCCAATGGCGTTGTCAACCAAGGTGACATGATCGTCGTCACCTGGGGCGAACCGATGGGGCAAAGCGGCGGCACGAATGCCATCAAGATCATCAAGGTCGGGCAGTACGATTGAACACGAAGATTGAAACGACGATTAAATACAAAGATTAAATACAAAGATTAAATACAACGATTGACCATGAAACACCAGGCGCGCAGCGCCGCCGGCCTTCGCCACATACTTACATAAATAAGCGCATTCATCTCAAGAGGAGCACAACATGTCATTAGTATCCATGCGTCAGTTGCTTGACCACGCCGCCGAAAATGGCTATGGCCTGCCGGCTTTTAACGTCAACAATCTCGAGCAGGTCCAGGCCATCATGGCCGCTGCCGATGCCGTTGGCAGTCCGGTCATCATGCAGGCCTCGGCCGGCGCCCGCAAATATGCCGGCGAAGCCTTTTTGCGCCACCTGATCGATGCCGCGGTCGAAGCCTATCCGCATATTCCGGTGGTGATGCACCAGGATCACGGGCAGTCGCCGGCCGTGTGCATGGCGGCGATCCGCTCGGGCTTTTCTTCGGTGATGATGGATGGCTCGCTGATGGCCGATGGCAAGAGCGTTGCCAGTTACGAGTACAATGTCGAGGTGTCGCGCGAAGTGGTCAAGTTTTCGCATGCGATCGGCGTCACGGTGGAAGCCGAACTGGGCGTGCTCGGTTCGCTCGAGACCCTGATGGGCGACAAGGAAGACGGCCATGGCGCCGACGGCCAGATGAGCCGCGAGCAATTGCTCACCGATGTCGCGCAGGCGGCCGACTTCGTCAAGCTGACCCAGTGCGATGCGCTGGCGATTGCGATCGGCACCTCGCA
>JAIZVZ010000241.1 GCA_021768485.1 Oxalobacteraceae bacterium
GCCGCGCCAATGCCGCGCGAACCACCGTTGATGAAAGCGACTTTACCGTTCAGTTGGGTGCTCATGATGTTTTCCTTTCGGGAGTGGTTGCTTGATGAACACAGTATGGACGCGTCATTGCATTGTCGGTAGCGGGTAATTGACAGACTCAGTTTCAACCATTTGTATCAAATATAGGAATCTTGCCCGCCGGTGTGACTGGTCGAATAGGAGATGGGCGCACGATAGGCACTGCCTTACACTCGGTCCACACAATCGATCTGGAGGGCAGCACATGAGCAGCAATGCGGCAGACTATCTGGCACAGACCTTGGCGCAAGCCGGCGTCAAGCGCATTTATGGCGTGGTGGGCGATTCGCTGAACGGCTTCACTGACGCCTTGCGTCGGCGGCGGCAGATCGAGTGGATACACATGCGGCATGAGGAGGGCGCGGCGTTCGCGGCCGGCGCGGAAGCGCACCTGACCGGCGAGCTGGCGGTGTGCGCCGGCAGCTGCGGTCCCGGCAATCTGCATCTGATTAACGGCCTGTTCGACTGCCAGCGCAGCGGCGTGCCGGTGCTGGCGATCGCGGCCCACATTCCCAGCAGCGAGATCGGCATCGACTACTTCCAGGCCACCCATCCGGAGCGCTTGTTCAAGGAGTGCAGCCATTACGTCGAGCTGGTATCCAATCCGGCGCTGCTGCCGCAGATCCTGCAACGCGCGATGCGGGTCGCGGTGGCGAAGAAGGGCGTCGCGGTGGTGGTGATGTCGGGTGACGTGGCGCTGCAAACGCTGGATGCCGCGATTCCCCAGTGGCTGCTGCCGGGCAAACCCGTGATGCTGCCCCAAGCGACGGAGATCGAGCAACTGGCGACCATGCTGAACGATGCCGGGCGGGTGGCGCTGTTCTGCGGCGCCGGCTGCGCCGGGGCGCATCCGGAAATCATGCAGCTGGCGCACACCTTGCAGGCGCCTATCGTGCACACGCTGCGCGGCAAGGAATACCTCGAATTCGACAATCC
>JAIZVZ010000017.1 GCA_021768485.1 Oxalobacteraceae bacterium
GAACAGGACCGTGAAACAACTCTGCGCCGATGATAGTGCGTAATCGCGTGCGAAAGTAGGTTATCGTCAGGCTGTTATACCAGAGACGCCCCGACCATTCATTTGGCCGGGGCGTTTCGCTTTGCCTCTTCACTTTGACTCTTCACTTTGTACCGCCGCCGAGCCCGGCAACACCGGCACTTTCCAACGACTGAATAACAAAAAGCCCCGGCACCAGATGGTGCAGGGGCTTTTTTTCGAAAGCACACTGTCGAAGCAGTGCCTTTGCGAACGCGTCTGGATGCGTTTAGAAGCGGTAGGCTGCCTTGGCCTCGATCCAGTTGACGCCGCTGTTCGGCTTGCGATAGCCGCCGTTGGAGAAATGCTGGAGCTTCATGCCGATATCCCAGTGATTGCTGAATACATAGCCGGCGCCGATATGGTCGCCGAACTGGAACAGCGTCGACAGCCGGCGGCCGTCGTTGTCGTATCCTGAAGACAGGCGATTGACGCCGATGCCGCCTTCGGCATAAAAGCCGAGACGGTCATCGCGTTCGAAGCGCAATACCGGCGTGAAACCGACATCGGTCAGCCGGCGCGATGCGCCTTCGACTTGCTGGTATTTGTTTTCACGCCAGGTGGCGATGCTGGCATCCCAGTAGCCGTTCAGATGGGTGCCGTTCGATTTGAACCAGGTCTTGCCCCAGTCCCATTGGGCGCCGACGCGCAGCATCTGGGTTTTGTTGCCCGTCCCCAATTCTACCGAGACCGATTCGGGCGCATAACTTGCAATGCCCGTCTTGGTGCCCGTAGTGGTGCTGGCCGGCGTGCTTGCTGCATTGCCTGCGATATCGCCCGTTACGTCGGCTGCAAAAACGCTGGAATGCAGCGCCAGCAAGACGGCAGCGGCGGTAAGAGATCGTGTGAAACGTAGACGCATGATATTCCTATGTAATTAATAAAAGAGCGGACTCAGTGACCGCCGATAAAAACGCCGAATGCAGTATTCAGCAGGGTCGGGCGGCCGGTAACAAGACACACCCGACAAACTTAAAATGGGCACAGCAAAATCAGAGAAGCGGCAAATAGGCCTCGGCCAGGTGTACCCAGTAACTGGCGCCTATCGGCAATAGTGCATCATTGAAATCATAACTCGGATTGTGCAAATTGCAGGGCCCGAGGCCATGGCCGTGATCGCGGTGCGCACCTTCGCCATTGCCGATAAAGACGTAGCAGCCTGGTTTTTCTTGCAACATGAAGGCAAAATCCTCGGCGCCCATGGTCGGCTCGATGGCGGCATCGACCTGGGCGGCGCCAACCATGGCTTGCAAAACGCCGGTGGCGAAGGCCGTTTCCTTGGCATGGTTGATCAGCGGCGGATAATTGCGCTTGAATTCAAAGTCGACTTCGGCGCCGAAGGCGCGGCCGGTATGATGGGCGATCTCGGCCATGCGCGTCTCGATCAGATCGAGCACCCGGGTGTCGAAGGTGCGGACCGTGCCGAGCAGGCTGGCATCGTCGGCGATCACATTGGTGGCGCTGCCGGCGTGGATTTGCGTGATCGACAACACCGCGCTGTCGAGCGGGTTTTTGTTGCGGGTGATGATTGTTTGCCAACTCTGGGCGATTTGCACGGCCACCATGACCGGATCGACGCCTTTGTTCGGTTGCGCGGCATGCGCGCCCTTGCCGCGGACGGTGACGTGAAATTCGTTACTCGATGCCATCATCGGTCCCGGCGTGACACCGAAAGTGCCGACTGCCGCGCCGGGCCAGTTATGCATGCCAAAGACGGCATCCATCGGGCATTGTTCAAACAGGCCCTCGTCCATCATGCGGCGGGCACCGCCGCCGCCTTCTTCTGCCGGTTGAAAAATCAGATAGACGGTGCCGTCAAAGCGGGCGTGCGTTGCCAGATAATGGGCTGCTCCCAGCAGCATGGCGGTATGGCCATCGTGGCCGCAGGCGTGCATTTTGCCGGCATGGGTTGATGTATGAGCGAAACAATTGCTTTCTTGCATTGGCAAGGCATCCATGTCGGCGCGCAGGCCGACGGCGCGCGGCGAGCTGCCTTTCTTGATGATGCCGACCACCCCGGTCAGGCCCAGGCCGCGGATGAGCGGAATACCCCATTCGGTCAATTTGGCCGCGACAATATCTGCGGTGCGCTGCTCTTCGTAGCAAAGCTCCGGATGGGCGTGCAAATCGCGCCGTATTTGTCGCAGTTCGGCGTCGCGCGTCAGAATGGGATCGATCAAATTCATGCTGTTCTCCGCTCGGATGACCCTACATGATACCGAAGATAGGTCTTTGCTGCCCGGCTCGCATGTTGTTTTGGATAGCATATATGGTAATGATGGACCAGATTTGCGGCAAGTCGTGGTTTTTTGTGCTTTGAGGAAATAAATTGCCCTCAAATTTATCTATCATGACGATATAGTTTACAGTACGGCCTTACCCTAACGATTTTCCGGAAATGTTACATGTCCCATTCTGTCATCCGCGCCGTCTGTCCTCATGATTGCCCCGATACCTGTGCCTTGCTGGTCACGGTCGAGGATGGCGTGGCGACCTCGGTACGTGGCGACCCGCAACATCCGACTACGGCTGGCGTGCTGTGCACCAAGGTCTCGCGCTATACCGAACGCACTTATCATGCCGACCGCCTGTTGCAGCCGCTGCGCCGCGTCGGCAAAAAAGGCGAAGGCAAATTCGTCGCGATCAGCTGGGATGAGGCGCTGGACACGATTGCCGCGCGCCTGAAAGGTATTGCTGATCCGCAAGCAATATTGCCATACAGTTATGCCGGCACCATGGGACTGGTGCAGGGCGAATCGATGTCGGCCCGCTTTTTTCACAAGCTCGGCGCCTCGCGCCTCGATCGCACCATTTGCGCCACCGCCGGCGCCGCCGGTTATAAATACACGCTGGGAGCGTCGATCGGCACCGATATCGAGCAATTCCAGGATGCCAGGCTGATTTTGATCTGGGGCAGCAATCCGATTGCCTCGAACCTGCATTTCTGGATGCGGGCGCAAGAGGCCAGGCGGCGCGGCGCGACCCTGATTGCGATCGATCCCTACCGCTCGCTGACGGCCGAGAAATGCCATCAGCATATAGCGCTGCTGCCTGGTACCGATGCCGCCCTGGCGCTGGGCATGATGCACGTGCTGATTGCCGAAGATTTGCTCGACCACGATTACATTGCGCGCCATACGCTCGGCTTTGAGCAGCTCAAGCAGCGTGTGCACGAGTGGCCGCCGGCGCGCGTGGCGGAAATCTGCGGTATCGAGGCCGAACAGGTGCTGCAACTGGCGCGCCTGTATGGCCAGACCGCGCGCAGCGGCCAGGCAGTGGCGATTCGCACCAATTACGGCGTGCAGCGCGCGCATGGCGGCGGCATGGCCGTGCGCAATATCGCCTGTCTGCCGGCCCTGGTCGGCGCCTGGCGTCATGCGGCCGGCGGCGTGCAGTTGTCGCTGTCGGGCGTGTTTGCGAAAAACAGCGCGGTGCTCGAACGGCCCGACCTGATGCCGGCAAAGACGCCGCGCACGATCAACATGAGCACCATCGGCGACGATTTGCTGCGCCCGGCTTCGGACGAGTTCGGGCCGAAGATCGAGGCCCTGATCGTCTACAACTCCAATCCGGTGGCGATTGCGCCGCACTCGGGCCGGGTGGCGCAGGGCTTTGCGCGCGAAGACTTGTTTACGGTCGTGCTCGAGCATTTTCAGACCGATACCGCCGATTACGCCGATATCGTGCTGCCGGCCACCACGCAGCTCGAACACGTCGATATCCATGCAGCCTACGGCCACCAGTACATGATGGCCAATAATGCCGCCATCGCACCGCTCGGCCAGGCGCGCCCGAATGCCGAGATTTTCCGCCTGCTGGCGCAGCGCATGGGCTTTAGCGAGCCGTGTTTCCAGGAGAGCGACGAACAGATCGCGGCCCAGGCCTTCGATACGACGCAGCCGCGCGCCATGCATTTCGACTGGGAAGCGCTGAAACAGAAGGGCTGGCAAAAAGTCGCGCTGGCCGAAGCGCCGTTTGCACAGGGCGACTTTCCTACGCCGTCCGGCAAGTGCGAATTTTACTGCGCGCGCATGCTGGCCGACGGCCTCGACCCCTTGCCCACCTATATTGCGCCCTACGAATCGGCCGCCAGCAATACCGCGCTGGCGCAGCGCTATCCGCTGGCCATGATTTCGCCGCCGGCCCGCAATTTTCTCAATTCATCGTTCGTCAACGTCCAGAGCCTACGCGCTACCGAAGGCGAACCGCACCTCGATATCCATCCGCATGACGCCGCGCCGCGTGCCATTGCGCAGGGCGACATGCTGCGTATTTTTAACGATCGCGGCAGCTTCGAGGCCAAGGCCCGGGTCACCGACAAGGCCCGTCCGGGGCTGGTGGTAGGACTCTCGGTCTGGTGGAAAAAGCTGGCCGGAGATGGTAAAAATGCCAATGAAGTGACCAGTCAGCAGTTGACCGACATGGGCCGTGCACCGACTTTTTACGATGTCCTGGTGCAGGTGGAAAAGGCGACCGCCGGCGCCAAGGCCGTGCCGGCGCATCTCATATAAATGCGAAAAATGCCGTTACTGCAGGATGGACTTGATGCGGGCGCCGCCTTGCCATGCGATGTTTTTGGGGTATCGATCAATGATTGAAATAATGACATGCTAGCCGCGACACAGAGTCCGAGCGCCGCTCGTCCGCGCGCATGCCGCCGGCCGGCGATGGCGGCCCTGATTCGCGGCGCCGCAGGGCTGACCCTCGCCGCGCTGTGTATTTCGGCCCAGGCGATCGGCCTGGGCGGTATTGCGGTCCACTCCAATCTCGGACAAAACCTGCGCGCCACCGTGACCCTGATCGGTGCCGATGACGACGATGCGGCGCTGCGCGCCTGCGTCAAGGCGCGTTTGCAGACCCTCGACGGCATTCCTTTGGCGGCGCCCGCGGTCAGCCTTGCCCATGAGGCCCACGGTAGGACGCTGCAGGTCAGCGGCGCCCAGAAATTATACGAGCCGGCACTGAGTCTGGTGCTCGAGCTGTCCTGTAACGGCAAGAGCCAGCGCGAATATACGATTTTGCTCGACCCCCTTGAGTGGCCAGCGGCGCATCAGCAAGGCAATCAGCAGGGCAGGGACTACGCCAGTGAGCGCTTCAATGAGCCCCCTAATGAGCACGCCAATGCGCGCGGCGACAATGGATCCGCGAATCGACCCGCAAATCGGCCCGCGAACCGGTCCCCGAACCGGCCCGCAGCCAGAGCCGGAACGCGGATACCGGCTTCGGCGACAGCCCAGTCTTCTGCCGTCCCGAAGGGGCGTGCGGCGGCGCCGGTCGCGCCCAAAGCGGCGGCCGCTCCGATGCGCAATGTGCTGCGGCTGTCGACCGACGATGCGGCAGCCGTCGCCGCCAACGGTGCGGCCGGCCAGAAGGCCAGGCCGGCGCAGGCGCCTGGCGCCGCCCCGGAGACGGCCGCCGATACCGAGCAAAAACTGCGTGATGTGCAGGCAAAACTGATGGCGCTCGACCCCGCTGCCGGCGGCCCGGCGCCGACTGCTACGACGCCGCCGGCCAAGTCGGGCCGGCCGGCCGAAGCGCTGTCATTTGCCGCGCAGCTCGAACAGACCGAGCAAAAAATGAAAGAAGTCCGCGCCAGGATACTGGCATTGCAAGTCGAAACAAAAAATATGTCTTCAAAGGAACCCTCACTAATTCCTGCAGTCAAAGCCCCAGTGCCGGCCGTGGCGGCAGTGCCGCCAGCGGACAACTGGCTGGTGACCGGATTGGGCGTGCTGCTTGCCGCTTGCATTGCGGTCATCATTGCGATGGTGCTGCGCATGCGGCAATTAGGAAAATATAAAGAACACCTGGGCCCCTATTAAAACGCCAGCCGGCGCCGCCAAGCTCAGGTGAGAGCGAGGTTGCGGGAATGCGTATCGATGCAAGTAGGGTGGTGTGGCCGCGCCGGGTGGCGCTTTTCATGGCCGGTGTCTGTCTGTCTTCGTGTTCCTCGCTGGCGCCGCAGGCCGACGGCTCCGACTTCAGTTCGCAACTGAGTTACTATGCCCAGGCGCTCGGCGGGCAGTTCAATCTATGGTCCGACGCCAAGGCGGTCGACGACAGCCTGAAGGATCCGCACCTCGACCCCAAGCTGAAGGCCAAGCTCTTGAAGGCCAGGCAGATCCGTGCCTTTGCGGTCAAGGAACTCAATTTGCCCGATAACGGCAGTTATAAAAACTACCTCGCCTTGAACCGTCCGTTCGTGCTCTGGAATGTGGTGGCCACGCCTGAACTGTCGCTCACGCCCAAGCAATGGTGCTTCCCGGTTGCCGGTTGCGTCAGCTACCGCGGCTATTTCGACGGCGATGCCGCGCAGGCATTTGCCGAACAGATGCGCAAGCAGGGCAATGATGTGCAGGTGGGCGGCGTGCCGGCCTATTCGACGCTGGGCTGGTTCGACGATCCGCTGGTATCGACCTTTATATTCTATTCCGACGTTGAACTGGCCAAACTGATTTTCCATGAGCTGGCGCATCAGGTGGTCTATGTGGCCGGCGACAGCCAGTTTAACGAATCGTTTGCGACCGCCGTCGAAGAGGCCGGTGTGCGGCGCTGGCTGGCCGCGCATGGCGAGGCCATGATGGGCGACGCCTACCGCCAGCAGGAACAGCGCAAGAGCGAATTTCTGGCCCTGCTGCTGAAGCACCGCGGCCAACTCGACGCGCTCTATAAAACCAGTCTCGGCGATGCCGAAAAGCGGGCGCGCAAGGCGCTGATATTCCAGTCGCTGCGCGACGACTACCAATTGCTCAAGCAGCATTGGGGCGGCTACAGCGGATACGACAACTGGTTCAAGGCGCCGCTGTCGAATGCCAATCTGGCATCGATCGCCACCTACCAGGACTATGTGCCGGCATTTCAGGCGCTGATGGCGCGCGAAAAGACCTTTCCCAGATTTTATGCAGCCGTCAAGGCGCTGGCGCGGCAAAGTCCGGCGGCGCGCCACCGGCACCTGCAAAAGCTGTTGCCGCCGGTAGCGGCGCACTGAGCGCCGGCCAGCCCGCCGTCATCGCCTTTTTTTGGGCGCGGGGCGAGCCGCCGCCGGCGGCCGCCCGCTGGCGAAGACGTGCCGGTTGTTGGGCCCGGCATCTGCGGCTACAATGGTCCGATGAAATTCGACGTCGACCTGCATCGCCACACGATCAAATTGCCCAACAGAGTTGGCGACGCCAGCACTGGCGAGCTGCGCCCGCTCGAAATGAGCGTGATCGATGCCGGCCCGGCCGACGCCGACGGCGACAAGTCGGCGGCGCCGACCATGGTCTTTCTGCACGGTCTGGGCGGCCGCGCCGCCTACTGGGCCGCGCAGATGGAGCAGTTCGAGGATGACTACCGGGTGGTGGCGCTCGACTTGCGCGGCCATGGTTATACCGATGCCCCCGACGAGAGCGACGGCGCGCGCTATGACGTGCCGGAACTGGTGGCCGATATCGCCAGCGCGCTCGATGTGCTGGGCGTGCCGCAGCGCTTCATCCTGGTCTGCCATTCCTTTGGCGGCGCTTTGGCGGCCGATTTCGTCAACCGTTTCCCGGACCGCGTTTCGGCTTTGGTGATCATCGCGTCGGCGGTGCGCTTCCGCCTGCGTTGGCCCGGACGCCTGTTGCTGCGGGTGCCGCCGAGGATACTGGGGCGCTGCCTGGCCCTGCTGCCGCTGGTGAGCAAGGCCAGTGCGCATCTGTGGCCGCCGGCCCATGTGATCTATCTGCAAAACAAAAACGGCCTGGCGCCGTGGGACGGCAGCGCCTTGCTGGCCTCGATCCAGACCCCGACCCTGGTCATTCTCGGCCACCGCGACATCCTGTTTTCGGCGGCCTCTTACGAAGCCGTGGCACATCTGATCCCGGGTGCCGAACAAGTGGTGATACCGGTCTCGGCGCATCAGGTCATGGTCGAGCGGCCGGACGCCGTCAATCGCGCCATCGAACGTTTTTTGCAGGCGCAGGGCGATCCGCTGGCGCTGGCCGGGGCGCGGCGCGCGCACCGGGCTGCGCGCCGCGCCGCCCGCAAGGAGATGGAACAGCAGCGGCCGTGGCTGAAATTCTACGACGCCCGTACGCCGCACCGCATCAAGATGCCGTCGGTGCCGCTGCCGCGCCTGCTGGAAGCGACCGCGCGCCGCTTCGGCAGCACCACCGCCCTGTATTTTTTCGGCCGCACGATCAGCTGGCGCGAACTCGACAAGCTGGCCGAGCGTTTTGCGCACGGCTTGATCAAGCGCGGCATCAAGCCCGGCGAGCGTGTCATGCTGGTGCTGCCGAATATGCCGCAATGGGTGATCGCATACTACGGCATCTTGAAGGCTGGCGGCATTGCGGTACTGGTCGATGCCGGTATCGACGAGCAGCACCTGCTCGACCGCGTGCAGCAATCGCGGACGGTGATGCTGGTCACCAGCAACGAGCGCCACGCGGCCTTGCGCGAGCTGCTGCCGAGCGATCCGCGCGCTGCCGGCTTGCGGCGCGTGGTACTGGCCCTGCCGCAGCGCTATATGGGCTGGCGCGAGAAAATCACGTTTGCCGGCACCTATATCCGCGGCTGGCTGCGCACGCCGCGCTGGCTGCAGTCGAAGGCCCAGCGCATCGCCTTTCGCCGCTATTTTTCGCGCTTTAGCGAAATGATCCACGGCCGCACGGTGCCGCTCGACCTGACGCTGGACATCGATGCGGTGGCGGCCATCGTCTACACGCACGGCATCACCGGGGCGCCGATGGCGGTGCCGCTGACGCACCGCAATCTGGCGGCCAATGCCTTGCAGCTGCGCCACTGGCTGCCCGAAGCACGCCCCGGCGACGAACGTTTTCTGGCCCAGTTACGGCTCTCGAGCGTCTACGGCCTGACGGGCTTGCTGCATCTGGGGGTATATCTCGGCGCCAGCCTGATTCTGCTGCCCGACGCCAGCCTGCCTGAACTGCTGAAGGCGGTGCAGCGCCTGCAGCCGACGTATTTCCCGACCACGCCCGATGTCGTGCGGCGCCTGTCCTATGTCAGCGGCGTGCGGCGTTACGGCCTGGCCTCGATTCGTGTCTGCGCGGTCAGCGGCGCGCCGCTGCCGCTCGAGATCCGCGAGGAATTCGAAAAAATCACGCGCGGGCGCCTGATCGATGCCTACGGCCTGAGCGAGGCGGGGCCGGCGGTGCTGGCCATGCCGCTGGCGAGCCGGCGCGGGGCCGGCGCGGTCGGCGTCGCCTTGCCCGATACCGAGGTCAAGATCGTCGACCTCGATAGCGGGCGTGATGCCGGTCCCGACATGCCCGGCCAGTTATGGGTGCGCGGCCCGCAGGTATTTGCCGGCTATGATATGCTTGCGGCCGGCGATGCGGCTGGAAGCGCAAGGCAAATCTTGCGCCACGGCACTGATGGCGGCGGCGACTGGCTCGTTACCGGCGACATCGCCAGCATCGATGAAGACGGCTTCGTCACGCTGGTCGACCGCGAGCAAAACATCCTGGTGCGCGATGGCTTGCGCATATTCCCGCGCAAGGTAGAAGAAATCCTGTTTGAACATCCGGCCGTCGCCCTGGCAAGCGTCAAGGCGGTGCCCGATGCGGACGGTTATATGAAATTACGAGCCTCCGTTTTGATACATCGCAATATGCATGTCGAAGCAAAAGAATTATTGAGCTTTGTTTCAAAGTACTTGCGTGCCAGTGCTGTGCCCGATAGCATCTCAATCGAATACCCGCAATGAGTGCACCAAGAGGCACAATAAAAAACAGTCCACGCGACTGATACCATACGGAGACAAAAGGATGGACAAATTTTGGCTGAAGTCATATCCGCCAGGCGTGCCTGCGGAGATCGATTGCACGCAATACCGTTCGCTGGCGCATTTGCTGGAAGACGCGTTTCGAAAATATGCCGACCGCAATGCCTATGTCTGCATGGACCGGTTTTTAAGCTATCGCGAACTCGATGAGCAGTCGCAGGCGATCGGCGCCTGGCTGCAAAACAGGGGGCTGGAAAAAGGCGCAAGAGTGGGCATCATGCTGCCCAATGTCTTGCAGTTCCCCGTCATTATGGCCGGGATATTGCGGGCCGGCTATGCCGTGGTCAATATCAATCCGCTCTATACCGCGCGCGAATTGCTGCATCAGCTCAATGACTCGGGCGCCGAGGCAATTTTTGTCCTTGAAAATTTCGCTTCGGTACTCGAGGCCGTGATTGCCAAGACCCGCGTCAAGCACGTGGTCGTTTCCAGCATGGGCGATATGCTCGGCACGGTGAAAGGCACGATCGTCAATTTTGTGGTGCGTACCGTCAAGAAAATGGTGCCGGCATATTCCTTGCCGCATGCCGTGCGCTTCAAGGCCATGCAGGCCGAAGCTGCCCACCTCAGTTTGCGTCCGGTCGCCATCGGCCACGACGATATCGCTTTCTTGCAGTACACGGGCGGCACCACGGGCTTGGCCAAGGGCGCGATTTTGCTACATCGCAATGTGATCGCCAATGTCTTGCAAAACGAAGCCTGGCTGCAGCCGGGCCTGAAGTACGAGTCGCCCGATCACCAGATGATTTTCGTTTGCGCCTTGCCGCTGTATCACATCTATGCGCTCAACATCTGCGCGCTGATGGGCAATCGGCTCGGCGCCCTCAATGTGCTCGTGCCCAATCCGCGCGACATTCCCGGTTTTGTGCGTGAACTGGCAAAGTACAAGGTCAATGTTTTCCCGGCCGTGAATACCTTGTACAACGCCGTGCTCAATAACGCCGATTTCCACAAGCTCGATTTTTCCAGCTATATGATTTGCAATGGCGGCGGCATGGCCGTGCAAAAAAGCGTGGCCGACCGCTGGCTGGCGCTGACCGGTCGCCCCATCATCGAAGGTTATGGCCTGTCCGAGACCTCGCCGGTGGTCAGTGTCAACCGCATCGATATCAGCGAATTCACCGGCACCATCGGCCTGCCGATTCCATCGACCGAGATCGCCATCCTCGACGATGACGGCAAGGCGGTTGATTTTGGCCAGTCCGGTGAAATCGCCATCCGCGGGCCACAAGTCATGGCCGGCTACTGGAAGCGCGATGATGAAACGGCCAAAGTCATGACGCCTGACGGTTTTTTCAAATCGGGCGATATCGGCGTCATGGATGAGGCCGGCTATCTGCGCATCGTTGACCGCAAAAAAGACATGATTCTGGTGTCGGGCTTTAACGTCTATCCGAACGAAATCGAAGAAGTGATTGCCTCGTTTCCAGGTGTACTCGAATGCGCGTGCATCGGCGTGCCCGACGAACATTCAGGCGAGGCAGTCAAACTATTTGTGATCAAGAAAGACCAGGGCTTGACGGTCGAAATGCTCGTTACGTATTGCAAACAAGAGCTGACCGGTTACAAGCGGCCGAAATATATCGAGTTCCGCTCGGAATTGCCGAAGTCAAATGTCGGCAAGATTCTTCGGCGCCAGTTGCGCGACGAGAAAAAAGCGGCCTGAGCCAGCACGCTGCCGCCCGCGGCCCTGTCTTGCGCCCGCTTGCCTGTAGTGTTTGCCTGTGGCCGGCTCAGTCCGGCTATTGGCAGGCACGCAAGTCGATGCGCACAACAGTGCCGGTCCGTGGCGCCGAATCGACGCTCCAGGCCAGAAAAAAACGCTATCGCGGCCCTGCGCGCCAGACGGCGACATGAGGTTTTCTTGCGATACGAAAAGCCGTCGCTGTCTGGCGGCTTACATCAACAATCGGGCGGCTCTGCTGACTAGCGGAAAATCAGCGATTCGAGCGGCGGCACGGGCCGCGGCCGGCGGTCTTCGCCGGTGGCGACATAGGTCAATGTCGCTTCGGTGACCTTGACGATGTTGGCCTGCAGGCGATTGCGTTCGGCATACACCTCAACATTGACGGTGATCGAGGTGTTGCCGACTTTGACCACTTCGGCGTAAAAAGACAGCAGGTCGCCGACAAATACGGGGTTCTTGAAAACGAATGAGTTGACCGCAATGGTGGCAACGCGGCCGTTGGCGCGGCGCATGGCCGGCATACAGCCGGCGATGTCGACCTGCGACATGATCCAGCCGCCGAAGACGTCGCCATACATATTGGCATCGGAGGGCAGCGGCATGACGCGCAATTCGGGCATTTTTTGTGGAGGCAGGCCAACTGCCTGCAAATTGGGGGTAGGAATTTCCATGGTTATTCTTCGCTTATCGTCCTAAAAATCTGTGAAACGCTACAATCAACATAGATTGAATCATAAAAGACCGGTCAATGCCATGCGCCATCGTATAAATTCCCCATCTTCTCGCCAGAATACCGCCGGCGCAGGCCCTCGCGGCAGCGATTGGGCCACGCTCAAGACCTTGTTGCCCTATCTTTGGACCTATAAATGGCGTGTCATGCTGGCGCTGGCCTTTCTGGTCGGCGCCAAACTGGCCAATGTCGGCGTGCCGCTGGTGCTCAAAAAACTGATCGACAGCCTGTCCCTGCATGGCGGCGATGCGCGGGCCATCGTGGTCCTGCCGCTAGCGCTGCTGGTGGCGTACGGCGCATTGCGCCTCTCGACCACGCTGTTTACCGAGCTGCGCGAATTCGTGTTCGCCCGCGTCACCCAGCGCGCGGTGCGCACCATCGCACTGCGCGTATTTCGCCATCTGCATGCGCTGTCGCTGCGCTTTCATCTGAACCGGCAAACCGGCGGCATGACGCGCGATATCGAGCGCGGCACGCGCGGCGTGGCCTCGCTGGTCTCGTACACGCTGTTTAACATCTTGCCGACGCTGATAGAAATCACGCTGGTGCTCAGCTATCTGGTGCTGCATTACGATGTCTGGTTTTCAGTCATCACCGGCACCGCGCTGCTGACCTATATCGGCTTTACGATTACCGTTACCGACTGGCGCACGCATTTCAGGCGCACCATGAACGATCTCGATTCCAAGGCCAATACGCGCGCCATCGACTCGCTGATCAATTACGAAACGGTCAAATATTTCAGCAATGAAGAATACGAGGCGCAGCGCTACGACCACGGCCTGCAGCAATTCGAGAGCGCCGCCGTCAAGTCGCAGACTTCGCTGTCCCTGCTCAATACCGGCCAGTCGCTGATCATCGCCAGCGCCGTGACGCTGATTTTGTGGCGCGCCACGCAAGGCGTGATCGACGGTTCGATGACGCTCGGCGACCTGGTGCTGGTCAATACCTTCATGATCCAGTTATATATTCCGCTCAATTTCCTTGGTGTGATCTACCGCGAAATCAAGCAAAGCCTGGCCGACATGGAGCGCCTGTTTTCGCTGCTCGAGCAAAACCGCGAGATACAGGATGCGCCGCAAGCCCAGCCGTTGCAGGTGAGCGGCGCCGAAGTGCGTTTTTCGCACGTCGATTTCAGCTATGAAGCGACACGCAACATCCTGTTCGATATCGACTTCACGATCGCCCCCGGCACCACTACCGCCGTGGTCGGGCACAGCGGCTCGGGCAAGTCGACGCTGTCGCGCCTGCTGTTTCGTTTTTATGACGTCAATGCCGGCGCCATCATGATAGACGGCCAGGATGTGCGCAGCGTGACGCAGGCTTCGCTGCGGCGCGCGATCGGCATCGTGCCGCAGGATACGGTCTTGTTTAACGACAGCATCGAATACAACATCGCCTATGGCAAGCCGGGCGCCTCGCGGGCCGAGGTCGAGGCCGCCGCGCGCGCCGCCTCGATTCACGATTTCATCATGTCGTTGCCCGACGGCTATGCCTCGATGGTCGGCGAGCGCGGCCTGAAATTGTCGGGCGGAGAAAAGCAGCGGGTCGCCATCGCCCGCACCTTGCTGAAAAATCCGTCGATCCTGATTTTCGACGAAGCGACCTCGGCCCTCGATTCGAAAGCCGAGCAAGAGATCCAGGCCCAGCTCAAGGAAATCGCGCGCGAGCGCAGTACGCTGATCATTGCCCATCGGCTATCGACGATTGCCGACGCCGCCCAGATTCTGGTGCAGGATCACGGCCGCATCGTCGAGCGCGGCACGCATGGCGCGCTGCTGGCATTGAATGGGGTGTATGCCCAGATGTGGGCGCGCCAGCAGGCCGGTTTCGACGAAGCCAGCGAAGCGCTGGCCAATGCCGCCGAGCTTGCGCCCGAGGTGGCGGCCGAAGTGGCGTCCACTGTCGCCGCCTCGGCCGCCGCCAGCGCCGCGGTGCGGCCGGTGATCGAAGAAGTGCTTAAATAACCGTGCTCAAATAAAAGCGCCTAAATAATCAGGGAAGACGGACGTCGCCCAGCGGCAGCGGAATCGGCGCCACCAGCTCGCCCTCCCATTTGGCGATGATGGCGGTGGCGATGCTGTTGCCGACCACATTGGTGGCCGAGCGGCCCATGTCGAGGAAATGGTCGACGCCGATCAAGAGCAGCAAGCCCGCTTCGGGAATATTGAATTGGCCCAGCGTGGCGGCGATCACCACCAGCGAGGCGCGCGGCACGCCGGCAATGCCTTTCGACGTGAGCATCAGCACGGCCATCATCCAGATCTGCTGCGACAGCGTCATCTCGATACCGTAAGCTTGGGCGATGAAGACCGTGGCGAAGGTGCAGTACATCATGGAACCGTCGAGATTGAATGAATAGCCGATCGGCAGCACAAAGGAGGCGATGCGGTTGCGCACGCCGAAGCGTTCGAGGCCTTCGAGCGTCTTCGGATAGGCCGCTTCGCTGGATGCCGTCGAAAAAGCCAGCAGCACCGGCCCGCGCACTTCGCGGATCAAATGGAATATGCGGCTTTTGAGGAATACGAAGCCGAGGAAAATGAGCGTCATCCACAACAGCAGCATGCCGAGGTAAAACTCGCCCATGAAGACCCCATACTGCGCCAGCACGCCGGCGCCGCTTTTGGCGATGGTGGCGGTGACGGCGGCAAAGACGGCCAGCGGCGCCATATACATGACATAGCCGGTCACCTTGAGCATGACGTGGGCCAGGCTGTCGAGGGCATCGACCAGTGGCGCGGCCTTGGTGCCGATGGCTGCCGCGCCCATGCCGAAAAAGAGCGAAAAGACCACGATTTGCAGGATTTCATTTTTTGCCATGCCGTCGACGATCGAGGCCGGCACCAGATGGACGATGAATTCCTTGAGCGACAAGCCGCTGGCGGCGATGCCCGAGGTCGAGCCGGCCAGCGGCAGGTGCGAGGCCAGGGCGTCGCCGGGGCGGAACAGGTTCACCAGAATCAGGCCCAGCGTCAGCGAGACGACCGAAGCGAAGAAAAACCAGCCGAGCGTCTTGGCGCCGATGCGGCCCACCTCCTTGGCATCGCCCATCTTGGCGATCCCGACCACCAGCGTCGAAAAGACGAGCGGGGCGATGATCATCTTAATCAGGCGTAAAAAAATCGTCGTCACCTGCGACAGGCCCTCGGCAAACGGCGCGGTGTCGGCCAGCGTCTTGTTGGCGATGTAGCCGACGGCGATGCCCAATATCAGGCCGATGAGGATAAACGACGTCAAACGGTTCGGTTTGTTCATGCGATGCAGTTCCTGTTCGGATTTTTGTCCATAAATCGGTCGGGACAGCGCTGCCGGCAGAGTGCCGTGCGCGAGACGAGACGTAAATATGCTAGATATGACAACAAGATTTGCAGTATCCTTGGCACGCCCGGCGCTGTCAAGCACGGGTAAAATGCTGGCAGACCATGCAGAGGCGATCGTGGCCATGATTGAATTGATAAATGTCAGTAAATGGTACGGCAGCGTGCAAGCCTTGCACAATTGTAGTGCATCGCTTGCCGCCGGCGAGGTCGTCGTGGTCTGCGGTCCATCCGGTTCGGGCAAATCGACGCTGCTCAAGACGATTAACGGTCTCGAGCCGTTCCAGCAGGGCCGGATCCGGGTCGGCGGCGTCGAGGTAGGCGATCGGGCGACCGATTTGCCGGCCTTGCGGGCGCGTATTGGTATGGTATTTCAGAATTTCGAGCTGTTTCCCCATCTCTCGGTGCACCAAAATCTGGCGCTGGCCCAGGTCAAAGTGCTCGGCCGCAGCCAATCGCAGGCGCGCGCCATGTGCCGGCATTTTCTGTCGCGGGTTGGCATGCTGGAGCAGCAAGACCGCATGCCGGCGCAATTGTCGGGCGGCCAGCAACAAAGGGTGGCCATCGCGCGCGCACTGGCGATGGAGCCGCTGGTCATGCTGTTTGACGAGCCGACCTCGGCGCTCGATCCGGAAGCGGTCGAGGAAGTGCTGGAGGTGATGGCGATGCTGGCGCACGATGGCATGACGATGCTGGTAGCCAGCCATGAGATGGGCTTTGCCAGAAAGGTCGCCGACCGCGTGCTGTTCATGGACCAGGGCGCCATTCTGGAAGACTGCAGCAAGGACGAATTTTTCGGCGCACGCGATGGCCTCGGCCCGCGCGCCAGCCGGTTTTTGGCAAAAATCATTCACTGAAGCGCTTTTGCAGCCGATTGAATTTATTGACTTCTCTTGAATCGCATTGACTCGCATTGAATCGTATTGAATCGCATTGACTATACATAGACTACAGCCATGACTTCCACCACCATCCCATCCCTGACCATTACCCGCCCCGACGACTGGCATCTGCATTTGCGCGACGAGGCCGTCATGGCCAGCGTCTTGCCGCATACGGCGCGCCAGTTTGCGCGCGCCATCGTGATGCCCAATCTGAAACCGCCGGTGACGACGACGGCGCTGGCCCAGGCCTATCGGCAGCGCATTCTGTCGTGCCTGCCGGCCGGCATGCAGTTCGAGCCGCTGATGACGCTGTATTTGACCGACAACACCGCCGCCGACGAAATCCGGCGCGCCAGCGACAGCGGTATCGTGCATGCGGTAAAACTCTATCCGGCCGGCGCCACCACCAACTCCGATCTTGGCGTGAGCGACCTCAAGCACTGCTACAAGGCGCTCGAGGCCATGCAGCAGGTCGGCATGCCTTTGCTGATGCATGGCGAGGTGACCGATCCCGAGATCGACATCTTCGACCGCGAGGCGGTCTTCATCGAGCGCGTGCTGCAACCGCTGCGGCGCGATCTGCCGGCCCTGAAAATCGTGTTCGAGCACATCACCACGCGCGAAGCGGCGCAATATGTGGCCGATAGCGAGGGCGCGCTGGCGGCCACCATCACGGCCCATCACCTGCTGTACAACCGCAACCAGATCTTCAACGGCGGCATCCGGCCGCACCTCTATTGCCTGCCGGTGCTCAAGCGCGAACAGCACCGCCAGGCCTTGGTGGCGGCGGCCACCGGCGGCAACCCGCGCTTTTTCCTCGGCACCGATTCGGCGCCGCATGCCAGGCATGCCAAGGAAGCCGCCTGCGGCTGCGCCGGTTGCTACACGGCGCTGCATGCGATGGAGTTGTATGCCGAAGCGTTCGAGCGCGCCGGCCGTCTCGACCGCCTCGAAGGATTCGCCAGCCTGCATGGCCCGCTGTTTTACGGCTTGCCGCCCAATGCCGGCAAGGTGACGCTGGTGCGCCAGCCGTGGACCGTGCCATCGACGCTGGCGCTGGGCGATTCGCAGGTGGTGCCGCTCGACGGCGGCGAGACGCTGGCCTGGAAGCTGGTCTGATCGCTTTGCTGACGGGGACTTGATCCTTTGCCGACCGAGCCAGCCGGCGTTGGAACGCCGATTTCCACGCCGGCCTCTGCGCTCAGGCCATTTGCCGCCATCGACTGGTCGCGGCCGTGGCTGGCGACGGTGCGCGATGCCGCCGCGGCGGTCGCGCGGCAGCTCGGCGAGGACGCCGGCAGCCACTGGCGGGCCGCGCTCGATGCCGGCGCCGGCGCGCGCGATGTGCGCAGCAGTACCGGCCTGCCTTTGCAGTTCGTGACCCAGGATTGCCTGCCGCCCGGTGTCGCCTACGAGACCTTCATCGCCGGCCAGGGCCGGGTTCCCACGCGCGACAATCTGCACGATTATTTCAATGGCCTGGTCTGGCTCAGCTTCCCGCAGACCAAGCGCCAGCTCAATGCCATGCAGGCGCAGCATATTGCACAGGCCGGGATCGGTTCGGTGCGTGGACCTGTGCGCGATGCCATCACCATTTTCGATGAAAACGCCGCCATCTTGGCGGTGACCGGCGATGCCTGCGGCGCGGCCTTGCTGGCGGCGCTGCGGGCGCACGATTGGCAGCATGCGTTCGCGCTCTGGCGGCGCGAAGGTGCGGACGGCGGCCGGCGGTTTGCCGAGCTGTACCTGTTCGGCCACGCGCTGATGGAAAAGCTGGTCGCACCTTACAAGGCGATTACCGCTCACGTGCTGGCGCTGCCGGTGACGGCCGATTTTTTCGCGCTGGCGGCGCCGGCCCGGCTGGCTGCGCTCGACAGCGCGCTGGCGCGGCAACTGGAAGGCGATGGATTTTACCGCGGCTGCCTGACGCCGCTGCCGGTATTGGGCGTGCCCGGCTGGTGGCCGCAACAAGACCGCGCATTTTATGCCGACGCCAGCGTATTTCGTCCCAAGCGCGCCGGCACGGTAAAATAGCAAACGCTAGCCGAACTGATAACTGGACCATCATGGACAAGGAAATACCTCTCGAAGAGCAGGAAAAAATCCTGGCGATCGCGCGCAAGGGCAACACCAGCCTGCTGGCCATTGCCTATTTCCGGGTGGCCTTGGGCCTGTATTATCTCGACGGTGTCATGACCGAGGAGATACTCGACTTCAAGACCATCGACCGCAACATCAACAAATTCATCTACCGGTCGATCGGCAAGGGGCACAGCATTACCAGCATCTTGCAATTCATGAGCGGAAAAAAAGTGGTGCCGGTGCTCGAATCGGCCGATTTCTTAAAAGCCTTTGCCGAACACTTCGACCGTATTCCCGTACACAGCATCCCGTTTCTGCTGTCGGTGAATCTGAATGTCGCCAAAAAAATCTCGGGCATCGCGCCCGACGGCCCGGTCAAGGACTGGATCGGCTGGCAATAATTTGGCCTCAGCGCCGCTGCCGCGCAGCGCTCGGCCCTGGCTGCGCGCCGGGCAGTGTTTCAATGGCGCAGGCCGAGGCCCGATTCGAATTCGCGGGCCGGGACGGCCCTCGAAAACAGAAAGCCCTGACCGAAATCGCAACCGGAATCGATCAGCAGGCGCTGCTGTTCGCGCGTCTCGATACCTTCGGCCACCACGCGCAAGTCGAGTTCGTGCGCCATCACGATCATGGCCTTGACGATGGCGCGGTCGGCGCTGTTGCGATGCATGTCGTGGATGAATGACTGGTCGATCTTCAGGTAATCGATGGGGAATTTTTTCAGATAGGCCATCGACGAATAGCCGGTGCCGAAATCGTCGATCGCCACTTCGAGGCCGGCGTCGTGGTATTGCAGCAGGCTGTCGGTGACGGCGGCCGATGCATGCAGCAGCACGCCTTCGGTGATTTCGACGGTGATGCTGCTGCCGGGCAAACCGAGCCGGCCCAGATAGGCCGACCAGTTCAGCTGCGTCGGCCGCGTGCGGAACTGGACCGGCGAGCGGTTGACGCTGATCTGGAACGCCCGCCCCAGGCGCCGGCTGCAGCGCTGCGCGCAAAGGGCGGCTTGCTCGAAAACCCAGTCGCCGATGTCGTTGATCAGGCCCGAATCCTCGGCATAGGGAATGAAGACAGTCGGCTCGATCAGGCCATGGCGCGGATGGCGCCAGCGCAGCAGTGCTTCGGCCTTGCTGATCGCGCCCGAGGCAAGCGCCACCACCGGTTGGAAATGCACCTCGAGCTGGCCATCGTGCAGCGCGTTGCGCAAGTCGCTGATCATGCGCAAGCGCTTGTGGGCTTGCTGCTGCATGCCGGGAGTGAAGTAACTGAATTGATTGCGGCCGGCATTTTTTGCCGCATACATGGCTTGATCGGCATTGCGGATCAGATCGTCGGCATTTTTGGCATCGCTTGCATACAGCGTGATGCCGACGCTGGCCGACAGATAGATTTCTTCGTCGTCGAGGCGGAACGGCTCGACCAGTGCGGCGATGATTTTTTGCGCCGTATTTTCGACATGCGACAGTTCGCCGAGGTCGGTGAGGATGGCGGTGAATTCATCGCCGCCCAGGCGGGCCACGGTGTCGGACTGGCGCACGCAGGCATTGATGCGCAGCGAGGCCTCGACCAGCAAGCGGTCGCCGACGGCATGGCCGAGCAAATCGTTGACTTCCTTGAAGCGGTCGAGATCGATGAATAGCAGCGCCAGCTGTTGCGCGCTGCGCTGCGCCTTCTTGATTTCGTAATTGAGCCGGTCGTGAAACAGGCTGCGGTTGGGCAAGCCGGTCAAGACGTCGAAATTGGCGCGCCACCACAGGTTTTCTTCGGTTTGCTTGCGGTCGTTGATATCGGTGGCCATGCCCAGCCATTCGGTGATGACGCCGGCCTCGTCGCGCAGCGGCACCGCGCGTGAGGCGACCCAGCCCCAGCCGCCGCCGAGCACGCGCACGCGGTGCTCGAATTCGATGGCGCTGCCGTTTTGCAGCGCCTGCGCGCAAGCCAGGGCCAGCTGCGGACGGTCGTCGGGATGGACCAGTTTTTGCAGCCAGTTGCGGCCGTCGCAATCGGCGACGATATTCATGTTCTTGCCTTCGAGGACATGCATTTCGCTCATGTCGGCATTCATGCGGTACAGCGCATGCGAGCAGGCCATGATCAGTGCCTTGTAATGCTGGGCGCTGTCGCGCAGCGCCAGTTCGGCCAATTTGCGTGCGCTGATGTCGACGCTGGCGCCGAACAGCACGGCCGGCGCCGCTGCGCCGGTATTGCGCAGCCTGGCGCGGCTGTGCAGCCAGCCCGGGCCACGGTGGAGGCGGTGTTCGATATCGAGCGCTCCGCCGCCGTCCCTGATGCGGGCAAGGCTGCCGGCAAAGGCGGCCCGCTCGGCTGTATGGATGAGGGCGAGGAATTGTTCGTCATTGCTGACGGCGTCGGCGGCAAGGCCGAACATGGCCGCCGCTTGCCGATCAAAACTGATGGCACCGGTGTCGAGCTCAAGGCGCCAGATGCCGATTTGCGAGATCGCCAGCGCGGCATCGAGCCGCTCTTGCTGGTCCTGCAGGGTTGGCGGCGCCGGCGCGCCTGATGCGGGGCTTGAGGGGGCCGGCGACGGTGTGGACGATGGCGTGGTGCTTATGGCCGGCGCCGTCTTGTCGGCGGCGCGCGGCAGGCAGGCATGCAAGTGCTCGGGTCCTGCTGCGCCAAGGATTGGATGCTGCGCCGACAAGGCATGGCGTTGATGGCTGGCGGCCTTATTTTCTGGCAGCTTCATTTTCCGGCTCCAGTAAATTCGCGGGTTTGAAAGTGGTGTTCGCGTGTATTGTGCGTGTATTGTGCGTGTATCGTCTTCGTTCGTATATTTGTGGCGGAGCATAGACATGCCATCTATTGCAGTAGTGCAGCGGACTGTGCCTGCGGGTTTTGGGCGGCACGGCTTGGCGTCTGCATCTCGTCAGGTGTCCGACGTAAAATATTGTCGCTCGACAGGACACACTACTGGAACAGACTTTGGCACTATTGATCTGTGTCAGACAAATTCACGCACGCTTAGTTGCCTATTCAGGCGCTTATTCGGGCCACACGGTGTTTGTTAATTGCCTGCTGGCGGCGGCCAGCTCTTGCCAGCCCCTGGCGACGCGATTTCGAGCGCGCTGGTATGATGGCCGTCAACATCAGTATTGAGAGGGAAAAATGCGGTCAAGCCATCATCCATTGGATTCTTTGATTAACGGTTTCGATCAAGCCTTGCGCGTGGTGGCTGGCGTGGCGTCGGCATCGCGGCCGACACCGGCCGCCGCGGTCGGCGAGGTGCAGCTTGAGCCGGCCGCGCGCCGCCACAGCGCCGGCTTGATGCGTGTCGATCACGTCGGTGAAGTCTGCGCCCAGGCCTTGTATCATTCGCAGGCCCGGTTTGCCAAGAGCGATGCCGTGCGCCAGCAATGCCAGCTGGCGGCGCGCGAAGAGGAAGATCATCTGGCCTGGACTGCCGAGCGGCTGGCGCAATTGAATTCGCGCACCAGCTGGCTCAATCCCTTGTGGTACGCCGGCGCCTATGCCATGGGCACGCTGGCCGCGCATCTGGGCGATGCACATAGCATGGGTTTTGTGGTTGAGACCGAGCGCCAGGTGGAATCGCATCTGGCCGGTCATTTGGCGCGACTGCCCGTCAACGATGGCAAATCGCGGGCGATTGTCGAACAGATGCGCCAAGATGAGGTCGCGCATGGCGCTGCCGCCGGCGCGCTCGGCGCCACGCAACTGCCGCGCGCGGTGCAACTGGCCATGGCCGCCATGGCCAAGGTCATGACCGGCACCGCGTATTACATCTAAGAAGCGCATACTTCTTAGATGTGCGCAGGCTCAGGCGGCTGGCGCCTCGCCGGTCGCTGCCAGGTCGTCATCGACGATTTCGAACGAATGCGTGATGGCAGCGGTCTTGGCCAGCATGATTGATGCTGAGCAATATTTATCATGAGATAAATTGATCGCGCGCTCAACCTGGGCCGGTTTTAAACTGCGTCCGCGTACGGTGAAGTGGAAGTGAATCTTCGTAAACACTTTCGGTTCCGTCTCGGCGCGTTCGGCCTGCAAGCTGACATCGACCGCATGCACGAGCTGGCGCGCCCTGCGCAAAATGAGTACCACATCGTAGGCGGTGCAGCCGCCGGTGCCGGCCAGCACCAACTCCATCGGACGCGGCGCCAGGTTGCGGCCGCCGCCGTCCGGCGCGCCATCCATGGTGACCAGGTGACCGGATCCGGTTTCTGCCAAAAAAGTCATGCCGCCAGGCCCGCCCCAGCTGATTTTTGCTTCCATTGCCGCTCCATTTATCAAAAATTTAACCGTGCCATATTGTAATGGACTGTCGCCGTCGCTGAAAATTTTGCTGGAAGCGTGGCCGATTCTGTTGCGCGCCTTGCGTCAGTGCAAATTATGTGTAGGTGCACTATTGCGGAGCGGCAATGCAAAAAATGCGCACTGTTGCGGTGCAGCAGATATCAAGGCGTAATATGTCTTTCCAGAATGCGGAATTTGATCGTAAGCAGTTGATTGTTATGTAGTTTTTTTAAAACAAGTTTTTGATAAAACGCAAATAAGAAAATAATAATGACATTTTGCGAATTTATCTTGCGCCGCACAAAATTAAGCGTATAATGGATTCATCGGTTGAGTATGTAGCGCCACCTGGTCGCGTTACAGAGCCAATCAGGCCTTGTCTCCTCCACTGTCCTCCTGGGATGTGGATTTCAACCCGAAGCGCTAGACGCTTCGGGTTTTTTTTTGCCCTCGCCACATGCCGTTTTTTGCGCGCCTGGCCGCGCAGCCGGCAGGCCGTTCTTGTCGGCGCTGCGCAATTGCATTGACTGTTGTGGTCGAACCCGGTTATAATTTACGACTTTCCGTTCGCTCAGGAAAAGTAAATAAGGCAGAGTCCACTGCTTGCCATCCATTCCATCGGCATCGTTTCAGTCTTGACGGCGGGGTGGGGTGACGGTGGAACCACCATTTGAGCGTGTAATCTATTAGGAAGTCAGCATGAAAACATTTTCCGCTAAAGGACATGAAGTCCAGCGTGATTGGTTCGTGATTGACGCGACGGACAAAGTCCTCGGACGTGTTGCCAGCGAAGTGGCACTCCGACTGCGCGGCAAGCACAAACCGGAATTTACTCCTCACGTCGATACGGGCGACTTTATTGTCGTCATCAACGCAGGCAAGCTGCGCGTGACCGGCACCAAGGCGACTGAAAAAGTCTACTATCGCCACACCGGTTACCCAGGCGGTATCTACGAAACCAATTTCCTGAAAATGCAACAGCGTTTTCCGGGTCGCGCGCTCGAAAAAGCGGTCAAGGGCATGTTGCCTAAAGGCCCGCTCGGCTACGCGATGATCAAGAAGCTGAAAGTCTATGCGGAAGGTACTCATCCGCACGCTGCCCAGCAACCTAAAGCACTCGTCCTCTAAGGAATCGACATGATCGGTAATTACAATTATGGAACCGGCCGTCGCAAGAGTGCAGTGGCCCGGGTTTTTATCAAGGTAGGTTCAGGTCAGATTATCGTCAACGGTAAGCCTGCAGCTGAATATTTTTCGCGCGAAACCGGTTTGATGGTTATCCGTCAACCGCTGGAACTGACCAACAACGTCGAACGCTTCGACATCAAGGTCAACGTTCACGGCGGCGGCGAGTCCGGCCAGGCTGGCGCGGTTCGTCACGGTATCACCCGTGCCCTGATTGACTACGATGCAACATTGAAGTCCGAGCTGTCGAAAGCCGGTTTCGTCACCCGCGATGCGCGTGAAGTTGAACGTAAAAAAGTCGGTCTGCGCAAAGCGCGTCGCGCCAAGCAGTTCTCGAAGCGTTAATCGAGTCGGGGTTCACGCCCCGTTCGCTCCAAAAGCCGCCCGGTGCAAGCCGCGCGGCTTTTTGTTTTATGGCGCGGCCGTCTTGCCGGTCGCTTGCTGCGATTTTTCTTGGCGAAAATGAAATTAAAATTGCAATTTATTTAATATTTTGCTTTTAATATTTTTTGTAACACATCTCCGCTGTGCGGGCAGTGCTGCTGCTAAAATAACGCGCATGGTTTATTGAGGGCTTTTCATGATCAAAGTTGGCATTGTTGGTGGCACCGGCTATACCGGGGTTGAGCTGTTGCGTATTCTGTCGACCCATCCCGAAGTTGAATTGACCGTCATTACCTCGCGCAAGGAAGACGGCTTGAAGGTGGCCGACATGTATCCATCGCTGCGCGGCAAGGTGGCGCTGGCGTTCAGCGCGCCCGAAAAAGCGGCGCTGGACAAATGCGATGTGGTCTTTTTCGCCACGCCGCACGGGGTGGCGATGGCCCAGGCGCCGGCGCTGCTGGCCGCCGGCGTCAAGCTGATCGACCTCGCGGCCGACTTCCGCCTCAAGGACGTCAAGACTTTTGAAAAATGGTATGGCTTGCCGCATAGCTGCCCCGAAATTTTGCAGGAAGCCGTCTACGGCTTGCCCGAAATTAACCGCGCGGCAATCCGCGGTGCGCGAGTGATCGGCAATCCCGGCTGCTATCCGACGACCATGCAACTGGGTTTTTATCCCTTGCTCAAGGCCGGCGTGGTCGATGCCGGGCATTTGATTGCCGATTGCAAGTCGGGCGTGTCCGGCGCCGGTCGCAAAGGCGAAATCAGCCTCTTGTTTTCCGAGGCGGCCGACAATTTCAAGGCCTATGGGGTCTCCGGTCACCGGCACACGCCGGAAACGCTTGAGCAGCTGCAATATCAGACGACGCAAAAAGTCGGTTTGCTGTTTACCCCGCATCTGGTGCCGATGATTCGCGGCATGCATGCGACCTTGTATGCGCGCCTGACGACCGATATCAGTAATGAAGCCCTGCAACAACTGTTTGTCGATACCTATCGCGATGAAGCGTTTGTCGATGTGATGCCGTTTGCTTCGCACCCGGAAACGCGCTCGACGCGCGCCTCGAACATGCTGCGTCTGGCCTTGCACCGGCCCGAGGTCGATGGCGTGCCCGGCGATATGCTGATCGTGCTGGTGGTGCAGGATAATCTCGTCAAGGGCTCTTCGGGGCAGGCGGTGCAGTGCATGAACCTGATGTTCGGCCTGCCTGAAACGACCGGCCTGGGTCACGTACCCGTCATGCCATGATGAAGGCCGCATGAAACGCAAAACCTGGCTTCGGCGCAATGCCCTGTCAACGCCGAAGATGACAATTCGCACCGATTTGCCGTGGGCCGCCAAAGTGCTGGCCTGGGCACTGGCGGCGGCGGTCGGCGCCGGCGCCGCCACTTTTGTGATCGATATGCGCAGCGGCGCTTTCGCCAGTGCCGGTGCGGCTGTGCTTCATGGCAAGGTGACACCGGCCGAGCTGCAAGAGCAGGTCGATAAACTGACCATCGAGCGCGACCGTCTGGCCACGGCGGCCAATGAAGCCGAATCGCGCCTCAATATCGAGCGCGCGGCGCAAAAACCGCTGGCCACGCAAATCAAGGCGCTCGAACTGGAAAACACGCGGCTGAAGGAAGATCTGGCTTTTTTTGATAGCCTTTTGCCAACAGCGACCGGCCCGCAAGGGGTCTCGATCCGGCGTTTGAAGATCGATCAGCCAGGACCGAATCAACTGCATTATCAAATTTTGGTGATGCAGGGAGGCAAGGGAGATGTCGCTTTTTCGGGCACTCTGCAACTTGCCCTCAGTGCTACACAGGCAGGAAAACCTGCTATGATGGTCTTTCCCGATATCAAAGCAGGCGATGCCAGCAAGTATAAACTGGGTTTCAAGCACTACCAGCGCCTCGATGGTGTCATTACCGTGCCCGATGGCTTGATCGTCAAGTCCGTGCAGGCGCGGGTGCTGGAGAAAGGTCAAATGCGGACCCAGCAATCTGCTAACTTGTAACGCATCTTTGTTAAGGACATATCATGTTTGCTCGAAATACCAAAAGCACCATCGACAGCCTGATCGGTAGTGCGACCAACATCGAAGGTAATCTGTTTTTCAAGGGCGGTTTGCGCATTGATGGTTGCGTCAAGGGAAATGTCATTGCCGAGCCCGGCATGCCGAGCATGTTGGTTATTTCGGAGCAAGCCAAAATCGAAGGCGAAGTGCGCAGTGCCCACCTGGTGATCAATGGCGAAATCGTCGGTCCCGTATTTTCATCGGAATTACTTGAATTACAGCCGAAAGCCCGCATAACAGGCGATGTCTGTTACAAAATGCTCGAAATGCATGGCGGCGCGCTGGTTGCCGGCAAACTCACACACGACCAGGTCGCCGAGCCGGTTCTCAAGCTGGCCTCGCCGCTGACGTCCAACGCTTAATGTTAGATCAGCCTATAATGTGCCATAGACTGTTTTAAGGAGTTTCACATGAATGCAGTAGCTGAAATGCCCGCACCGATCCTGTTTACCGACAGTGCGGCAAACAAGGTGGCGCAACTGATCGCCGAAGAAGGCAATCCCGACCTCAAATTGCGCGTGTTCGTGCAGGGCGGCGGCTGTTCCGGCTTTCAGTACGGATTTACGTTTGATGAAATCGTCAACGAAGATGACACCACCATGGTCAAAAATGGCGTGCAATTGCTGATCGATTCGATGAGTTACCAGTATCTGGTCGGCGCCGAGATCGATTACAAGGACGACCTCGAAGGCGCGCAATTCGTCATCAAGAACCCGACGGCCACCTCGACCTGCGGATGCGGTTCGTCCTTCTCCGCATAATTCCGCAACGCGCTGTAAAAAAGACGCCGATGCTGTAGCGTCTTTTTTTTTGAGTTTTCGCCGTTCGGCTTATTCTTGAGTTCACCATGGTAAAAGCTGTACCATCCACGTCCAATACCAAGGAAAAAGATCCGGTCGAGGCCTTGATCAAGTCGGTGCGCATCCCGCCCCGTCCGAGCCTGCTGCTCGAACTGCAGCAGGAAATCAATGCCAAAGAGCCGTCGCAGCTCAAGATCGGCGCCATCATTTCACGCGACGTCGGCATGTCGGGCGCCCTGCTGAAATTGGCCAATTCGCCATTTTATGGCTTGCGGCGCAAGGCCAAGTCGGTCGACCAGGCGGTCACGATTCTGGGCATGAATCAGTGCATAGCGCTGATGGCCGGCCTGCTGGCAAAGCAGGCTGTCGGCGGCGACGATCCGAAGCTCAGCCAGTTCTGGGACGATTCCTCGCGCCGCGCCGAAGCCATGGTCTTTCTCGCGCGCAAATTGAACGTCTTCGCGACTGATGTCGCCCATACTTTCGGCCTGTTTTGCAATATCGGCGTACCGCTGCTGATGGCGCGCTTTCCCGATTATGGCGCCACCTACGCGCTGGCTGCCAACGATATGGAGCAGGCGTTTACCAGCGTCGAAGATGCGCGCCATGCGACCAATCACGCGGCCGTCGGTTGTCTGCTGGCGCGCAGCTGGGGTTTGTCGACCGATGTGTCGTGGGCGATTTTGCTGCACCATAACCACGAGGCCATCGACGACAGCGGCACCGAAGATGCCGTGCGCACATTGCTGTCGCTGTCGTTATTGGCTGAAAACGCGATCGAGCACTATAAAGGCGCCGGCAGGTCTTTTGAATGGGAAAAGGGCGGCGAACGCGCCCTGCGTCATTTGGGACTGGCGTCCGACGAGACGCTCGATTTGTTCGAGCAGCTGTATGAAATGCTCGAAGGCGGCTGACTGATTTTCAGTGGCGGCCGCGGCGATGCCGCGCCTTCGGGCCTTACTTTCAGCTTTTGTCCCTTCAGCCTTTACCTCCTCAGCCCCTTTATCCTCAGTCCCTTTATCCTCAGCCCGCGCCCGGGCGTCGAACCGCCCGCCTGTCGAGCCATCACGCCGGATAAATCGCCCCCAGCACGCGTGGCCCGGCCGCGCCCGTCACTTGCGGCAGATTGCCGGCCAGTCCCAGCATGCAGCGCCGCGCCAGCCAGGCGAAGGCGATCGCCTCGACCTGGTTCGGCGGCACTCCGAGATCCTGGGTCGAGAGCAGGTCGGCCTGGCAGCCGCCGGCGCGCAGCAGGTGCGTAATTTCACGCATCAGAAAACCGTTGTAGGCGCCGCCGCCGCAGATATACACGGCATCGGCCTGCGGCGCATGCGCGAGGATGGCATCGACGATCGAACTGGCGGTCAGGGCCGTCAGCGTCGCCTGGACATCGGCCGGCGCGCTGGCCGGATCGTTTTGCGCCAGCATGGTCGCCAGCCAGTGCGGATGGAACAGGTCGCGGCCCGTGCTTTTCGGTGCCGGCAAGGCGAAGTAGGGCTCGCTGAGCATGGCTTTCAACAGTTCCGGCAAGACCTTGCCGCTGGCGCCCCAGGCGCCATCGGCATCGTAAGGTTGGTCTTTGCGGGCATTGATCCAGGCATCGAGCAAGACATTGCCGGGGCCGGTGTCGAAGCCGCTGACCTTGCCGTCCCTGTCGAGCACGCTGATATTGGCGATGCCGCCGATATTGACCAGCACGCGCGTGGTGCCGGCCTGGCCGAACAAGGCCTGGTGCAGGGCCGGCGCCAGCGGCGCGCCCTGGCCGCCGGCGGCGATGTCGCGGCTGCGAAAATCGGCGACCACCGCAATCCCGCTCAACTCGGCCAGCAAGGCCGGATTGTTGGTTTGCCGCGTATAGCCGGCATCGGGCCGGTGGCGGATCGTCTGGCCGTGGGCGCCGATCGCGCGCACCGCCTCGGGCGTCAGGCCGGCACGCCTGAGCAGCGCCGCCACGCAGTGCGCGTAGTGGGCGGCGATCTGGTTGGCGGCGCGCGCTTCGCGGTCGATTTCGTTTTCGCCGGGACCTTGCAGGGCCATCAATTCGGCGCGCAGCGCATCGGGAAAGGCGACATAGGCGCTCGCCAGCGAGGTGTGGCGGTCGTTGGCGTCGAATTCGACCAGCGTGCCGTCGACCCCATCGAGGCTGGTGCCGGACATCAGGCCGATGTAGAGAGCGCTATCGTGGGAGGGTGTGGATGCAGGCATGCGTGTACCTCTATGCCGGAAATTAAAGCCGACGGCATTTGCGGGCCGCCGGCAAGGAAGGAATCAGTGCGGGTTCAATGCGAGCCTGGCGCGCTCAACGCGACGCCACGCGCACGCCGGTGTCGCCCGGGCGCAGCAGGGCGAAGCGGTGTTTCATGTCGGCCGAGACGGCGGCAAAGCGCTGCAGATCGGCGCCGGCCAGCGGCTGGGCGTTCGGAATGCTGACCGACAGCGGATCGCGCGGCTGGTTGTTGACCCGGAATTCATAGTGCAGATGCGGCCCGGTCGACCAGCCCGTCACGCCGACATAGCCGATCACCTCGCCTTGCGTGACCTTGCTGCCCTTGTGCATGCCGGCGGCAAAGCGGCTCATGTGGGCATACGCGGTCGACAGATTGGACCAGTGCTTGATGACCACCACATTGCCGTAACCGTTCTGTGTGCCGGCAAATTCGAGCGTGCCGTCGGCGGCGGCGCGCACCGGGGTGCCGATGGCGGCGGCGAAGTCGACCCCTTTGTGCTGTTTCCATTGTCCCGAGATCGGGTGCAGGCGCATCGCAAAGCCCGATGAAATCCGGGTAAATTCGATCGGCGACTTCAGGAATGCCTTTTTCAGCGATTTGCCGTCGAAGCTGTAGTAGCTGCCGCCGCCGCGCGTGCCCGGTTCGTCGAACCAGACCGACTGATAGCTTTCGGTGGCGCTTTGGAACTGGCCGGCCAGGATGCGGCCCGAGCGGACCATTTCGCCGTTTTGATAAAATGTTTCGTAGACGATGTTGAAACGGTCGCCGCGCTGCAGGTCGGAAGCGAAATCGAGATTGGTCGAAAACATGTCGACGATTTGCGAGGCGATCGCATCGGGAATTTGCAAGGCATCGGTGGCGGCAAACAGCGACGATTTGATTTCCACCGTATGCATTTCGATGCGCCGTTCGAGTGGCGCGGTGACGGCGCTGGCGCTGAACTTGTCGCCGTTGCGCGAGATCAGCAGGTTTTTGGCGACCGGTTCCTTGCTGTCGAGCAAAGTGGTGCGCAGCCATTGCAACTGGCCATCGTCATTGGTTTGGGCTTGCACACGCTTGCCTGGGCGCAATTCCAGCACGCCATGGGCGAGTTTGTCGGCCTTGATGAAATTGGCGGCGGCATTGTCATCGACGCCGAGGCGGTCGAGCAGGGTGGCCAGGGTGTCGCCGGAGCGCACTTTTTCTTCCTGGACAAATTGTTCCTGCTTTTGTTGCAGGGCTGCCACTTGGGCCGACAGATCCGGCAAGGCCAGTTCCTGGGCAATCGAGCGCACCGGCAAATCGGAAGCGTCCGGTGCCAGCGGGGCGACACCGGCGGCGCCAAAGGCGCATACAGCGAGGAAAAAAGCCGAGGCAGAAACGATGCGGGTCTTGCGTGAAGAGTTTGCAATGGCCTGGCTCACGGCCCGGCCCATTGCGCGTATGCTGATTAATTTATCTTTAGGATTCATGCAATCAGTTAAAATTTGCCCTGCGTTCAATACAAGCGTAAATTTTATTATTATTCTTTGCTGTATTGACGACTGGCAATGTGGAAAGGAAGGCGCCATTATAGCAAACTACAAAGGCCGATTTTTTGTTCCTCGGTGTTTGTTACAAAGTTGAGATAGGCCTCTGATAACAGACCGGTTTTGAGAATGGAAATTGCAGCGAAGCCTGATTGCTTGGCATGCTTTTACATCATCTTTGATTTGAATACACACGCTAGCCATCAGTGCGCGCCGGTTTTGGCGCATTGATTGTTGCATAGTTCGCCGCATTTTTTTGCATTTTTACGTTATAGAAAATATGAATACGAAGTCTTCCGTTGCTCCCGCTGTCGCCCCTTCTGCTGCCTTGCCTTTATCCGATGCCGTGCGCGAAGCGCTGGCCATTACCAAACGTGGCGTCGATGAACTGTTGATCGAACATGAATTCGCGCAAAAGCTGGCGCGCTCGGAGCAAAGCGGGCAACCGCTGCGCATCAAGCTGGGCCTCGATCCGACCGCGCCCGATTTGCATCTCGGCCATACCGTGGTGCTCAACAAGATGCGCCAGTTGCAAGACCTCGGCCATACGGTGATTTTCCTGATCGGCGATTTCACTTCGATGATCGGCGATCCGTCCGGCCGTAACATCACGCGTCCGCCTTTGTCCAAAGAACAGATCGAAGCCAATGCGATGACGTATTTTGCCCAGGCCAGCCTGGTGCTCGATGCGGCCAAGACTGAAATCCGCTACAACTCCGAATGGTCCGATCCGCTCGGCGCGCGCGGCATGATTCAACTGGCATCGCGTTACACGGTCGCCCGCATGATGGAGCGCGACGACTTCACCAAGCGCTTCAAGGAAGGCATTCCGATTTCGGTGCATGAATTTCTCTATCCGTTGATGCAGGGCTACGACTCGGTCGCCTTGCATGCCGACCTCGAACTGGGCGGCACCGACCAGAAGTTCAATTTGCTGGTCGGCCGCGAATTGCAAAAGGATTATGGACAAGAGCCGCAATGCATCCTGACCATGCCGCTGCTCGAAGGTCTCGACGGCGTCGAAAAGATGTCCAAGTCGAAAAACAATTACATCGGCATCACCGAACCGGCCAATACCATGTTCGGCAAGTTGATGAGTATTTCCGATGTGATGATGTGGCGTTATTACGAATTGCTGTCGTTTTGCTCGCTCGAACAGCTGGCGCGCTACAAGGCCGAGGTGGCCGGCGGCGCCAATCCGCGCGACATCAAGGTGGCGCTGGCCAAGGAAATCGTGACCCGTTTCCATAGCGTGCAGGCGGCCGATGGCGCGCTCGACGACTTCGTCAACCGTTCCAAGGGCGGCATTCCCGACGATGTGCCGGCCGTGGCGCTGAGCGGCGGGCCGCTGGCGATCGGTCATTTGCTCAAGCAGGCCGGCCTGTGTGCCTCGACCTCGGAAGCGCTGCGCATGGTTGACCAGGGCGGCGTGCGCATCGATGGCGTGGTGATCAGCGACAAGGGCCTGAAGGTCGAGGCCGGGACTTTTGTGCTGCAGGTCGGCAAGCGCAAATTTGCGCGCGTGACCCTGGCTTGACGGCGGCCTCGATGCCGTAGCGGCCAGCGGGATGGATATATGATTGCATTGTTGCAGCGGGTCAGTCAGGCCAGCGTGCAGGTCGAGGGCGCGCAGATCGGCGCGATCGGGGCCGGTTTGCTGGTTTTTCTGTGCGCCGAACGCGGCGACGGCCGCCAGCAAGCCGATCTCTTGCTGGCCAAGTTGCTGGCCTACCGCGTGTTTGGTGATGCTGACGGCAAGATGAATCTGAGTCTGGCCCAGACTGCGGGCGGTTTGCTGCTGGTGCCGCAATTTACGCTGGCCGCCGATACGCGCTCGGGCTCGCGGCCGTCGTTTACGCCGGCGGCCCGGCCCGCAGACGGTCTGGCGCTATTCGATTATTTTGTCGCGCAGGCGCGCGCCCGGCATGCGCCGGTCGCGACCGGGCGTTTTGGCGCCGACATGAAAGTTTCTTTGACTAATGATGGACCGGTGACATTCTGGTTGCAGGTCAAGCCAGCGCCATCCGTGGCGGCGGTTGAAAGGACGCAAGCATGAAGTTATGGAGCGACGCCTTCAAGGATGGCGCGGTAATCCCGGCCAGGTACGCGTTTTGTGCGCCGGATCAGCAGACGCTGGTGCGGCTGTCAGGCAATGTCAGTCCGCACCTGGCCTGGAACGAGGTTCCCAACGGCACCCAGTCGTTTGCCCTGATGGTCTACGATTGCGATGCGCCGCTTGATCGCAGCGATGTCAATCAGACCGGCAAGACGCTGGCGCCGGGTATCGCGCGGCAAGCGTTTTTTCACTGGCTGATGGTCGATATTCCGGCCGCCTGCCGCAGCCTCGGCGAGGGCGAATATTCGAATGGCGTGCTGGCCGGCGGCAAGCCGCCCGATCGCGGCGATGGCGTGCTGCGCCCGCTGCAGGGCGTCAACGATTACAGCAACTGGTTTGCCGACGACGCCGCCATGGCCGGCCAATATTACGGTTACGACGGTCCGTGCCCGCCGTGGAACGACATGCTGATGCACCACTATATTTTTCGCCTGTATGCGCTCGATGTGCCGACGCTCGGGATTGCCAGGGGCTATACCGGCATCCAGTTCAAGCAGGCGATCTTCGGCCATATTCTCGACGAGGCGCAAATCATCGCCTCCTACACCCTCAATCCTGCCTTGTAAGCGGCGATGACGCAGCTGATCCTGATCCGCCACGGCGAGACCGTCTGGAATGCCCAGCAGCGGCTGCAGGGCCATAGCGATATCGCCCTCAATGCCCAGGGGCTGGAACAGGCCGCGGCGCTGGCGCGGGCCCTGGCGCATGAAACCATCGACGCCGTCATCGCCAGCGATCTGCTGCGCGCCCGCCAGACCGCGCAGCAGATCGCCGACCAGTGCGGCCTGTCTTTGCAGCAGATACCGAGCTTGCGCGAGCGCTGTTACGGCGCGTTCGAGGGCTTGACCTATGCGGAAATCGCGGCGCGTTACCCGGCCGAGTATGCGGCCTGGCAGCGGCGCGACATCGATAGCGTGATGCCGGCCGGCGAACGCCAGGCCGAGAGTTTTTTCCAGTTTAACCAGCGCGTGCTCGGCGCGCTGTATGCGTGCGGCGCGCGCCATCGCGGCCAGACCATTGTCGTGGTGGCGCATGGCGGCGTGCTGGAATGCGCCTATCGCGCCGCCCATGCGCTGCCGCTGGCCGAGCCGCGCCAGTTTTCGGTGCTTAATGCCAGCATCAATCGTTTCGTCATCGATGGCGATACTTTACAATTGCGGGCGTGGGGCGAAATTGGCCATCTTGCGGGCCGGGTCATGAATAAGTTGATCTAATACCAATTTTTTTATCGCGCGCCCCAAGGCCAAATAGCGCAATTTTGCAAGGGTTCTCGCAAAAAAATAAAAAATAAGTTGCTTATTTATTGGGCAATACCTCGGTTAGAATAACGTCTTCTCACCGTTATAAAAAAATCCTTCTCGTGCAAATCGGTCCTCACCTGCTACGCAATAATGTGTTCGTTGCCCCAATGGCAGGGGTCACCGACCGGCCGTTTCGCCAATTGTGCAAGCAATTGGGGGCCGGTTATGCCGTCTCGGAAATGGCGGCATCCGATCCGCGTCTGTGGGCGTCCGACAAGAGTAGCCGGCGCATCAACCACGACGGCGAAATGGAGCCGAAGGCCGTGCAGATCGCCGGTTCCGATCCGGCCATGCTGGCTGCCTGCGCCAGATTCAATGTCGACCACGGCGCCCAGATCATCGATATCAATATGGGCTGCCCGGTCAAAAAAGTGTGCAACAGCTGGTGCGGTTCGGCCCTGTTACAAAATGAAAGCCTGGTTGCCGCCATTCTCGAGGCCGTGGTGCGGGCGGTCGAGGTGCCGGTGACGCTGAAATTTCGCACCGGCTGGGACCGCGACAATAAAAATGCGCTGAACATTGCCAGAATCGCCGAGCAGGCCGGCATCGCCATGCTGACCTTGCATGGCCGCACGCGGGCCGACGGCTACAAGGGCGAGGCCGAGTACGACACGATTCGGGCGGTCAAGGCCGCCAGCCGGATTCCCGTGGTCGCCAATGGTGACATCACGAGCCCTGAAAAAGCGCGTTTCGTGCTCGAGGCGACGGGGGCCGATGCCGTCATGGTCGGCCGCGCCGCGCAGGGGCGGCCGTGGATTTTTCGCGAAATCGCGCATTATCTGCGTACCGGCACGCATTTGCCGGCGCCGCGGGTGGACGAGGCAAGGCAATTGATGCACGAGCATTTGCTGGCCCATTATGCGTTTTACGGCGATTTTCTCGGCGTGCGCACGGCGCGCAAGCATATCGGCTGGTATGTGCGCGATTTGCCGGGCGGCGAGGCGTTTCGGCAGGCGATGAACCGGCTCGAGGCGTGCGACGTCCAACTGGCAGCAGTCGACCAGTTTTTTTCTTCGCAACTGCAATACGGTGAGTGTTTGCAATACGGTCTGTTTGACGAAAAGGTTGCCGCCTGACGTGGCCCCATTTTGAGATGTAACGTCAACCATCATAATAAACAAGCATGAGCATGCAAATCATGCATCATGCCTACTATCGCTAAGCACAAAATATGAGCAAAGAAAGTATTCAGCAAGTCGTCCAGCAAAGCCTGGAAACTTATTTTAACGACTTGGGAGAGCAACAAGCGTCCAATATCTACGACATGGTCGTGCAAACCGTCGAAAAGCCGATACTGCAGGTCGTCATGCTGCGCGCCGACGGCAACCAGTCGCAGGCGGCAGATATGCTGGGCATTAATCGCAATACCTTGCGCAAGAAATTGCAGCAGCACGGCTTGCTGTAAGCGGCTGCCGGCGGCGCGTTATTTTTTGCGCGCCATTCACTCTTTGCGCGCCACTCATTCTTTATCTACGTATCTGTCCATCATGATCAAACAAGCTCTTATTTCCGTTTCCGATAAAACCGGCGTGCTCGACCTTGCGCGCGCCTTGTCCGGACTCGGCGTCAGTATTTTGTCGACCGGCGGCACCGCCAAACTCTTGCTCGAAAACGGCGTGGCGGTGACCGAAGTGGCCGATTACACAGGTTTTCCCGAAATGCTGGACGGCCGCGTCAAGACTCTGCATCCCAAGGTTCACGGCGGCATTCTGGCCCGGCGCGACCTGGCCGAGCATGGCGCCGCGCTCGCTGCGCACGGCATTCCGACCATCGACATGGTGGTGGTCAATCTGTATCCGTTCCAGCAAACGGTGGCCAAGGACGAGTGTTCGCTGGCCGACGCCATCGAAAACATCGATATCGGCGGTCCGGCCATGCTGCGCTCGGCGGCGAAAAACCACGCTGACGTGGTGGTGGTGTGCGATCCGGCCGACTACGGCCAGGTGCTGGCTGAAATTCGCGGCGGTGAGGTGTGCTATGCCACCAAGTTTGCGCTGGCCAAAAAAGTCTTTGCCCACACCGCGCAATACGACAGCGCCATCACCAATTACCTGACCAGCCTCGGCCCGGACCAGGCGCATGCCACGCGCAGTGCCTTCCCGGCCACCCTGAACCTGCATTTCGATAAAGTGCAAGAAATGCGCTACGGCGAAAATCCGCATCAGGCCGCCGCTTTTTACCGCGATATCGAGCGCGTCGACGGCGCGCTGGCGAACTATACGCAATTGCAGGGCAAGGAACTGTCGTACAACAATATCGCCGACGCCGATGCGGCCTGGGAATGCGTCAAGACCATGTCGGACGCCCACGCCGTGCCGGCCTGCGTCATCATCAAGCATGCCAATCCGTGCGGCGTGGCGCTTGGCGCCAGCGCCTTCGAGGCTTACAGCAAGGCCTTGCAGACCGACCCGACCTCGGCTTTCGGCGGCATCATCGCCTTCAATTGCGAAGTCGACGGCAAAACCGCCGAAGCGGTGGCCAAGCAGTTCGTCGAAGTCTTGATCGCGCCGGCCTTCAGCAGCGAAGCGCGGCAAGTCATCCACGCCAAGCAGAATGTGCGCGTGCTCGAGATCCCTTTGGGCGCCGGCGCCAACCGCTACGACGTCAAGCGCGTCGGCGGCGGCCTGCTGGTGCAGACGCCCGATACGCGCAATGTGCTGCCGGCCGAATTCAAGGTCGTCACCACCGTGCAGCCGACGCCGCAGCAATTGCAGGACCTGGCCTTCGCCTGGCGCGTGGCCAAGTTCGTCAAGTCGAACGCCATCGTGTTTTGCGCCAACGGCATGACCATGGGCGTCGGCGCCGGCCAGATGAGCCGCGTCGATTCGGCCCGCATCGCCGGCATCAAGGCCAACAACGCCGGCCTGAGCCTGCAGGGCACGGCGGTGGCCTCGGATGCGTTTTTCCCGTTCCGCGACGGCCTCGAGGTGGTGATCGATGCCGGCGCCACCTGCGTGATCCAGCCGGGCGGTTCGATGCGCGACCAGGAAGTGATCGACTGCGCCAACGAGCGCGGCATTGCGATGCTCTATACCGGCACGCGGCATTTCCGGCATTGAGTTGACATCGAGTCGGCATAGGTGAGCCTGCGATGATCATCCTCGGTATCGATCCAGGCCTGCGCACGACCGGGTTTGGGGTCATTGAAAAAAACGGCAGCAAGCTCGGCTATATCGCCTCCGGCACCATCAGCACCGATGCCGCCACCGATCTGCCGGCCCGCCTGAAAGTGATTTTCCAGGGCGTGGCCGAGATCGTGCGCACTTATGGCCCCGATTGCGCCGCCATCGAAAAAGTTTTCGTCAACGTCAATCCGCAATCGACGCTGCTGCTGGGGCAGGCGCGCGGCGCGGCGATCAGTTCGCTGGTGGCCACCGATTTGCTGGTGGCCGAGTATACGGCGCTGCAAGTCAAGCAAGCGGTGGTCGGCCACGGCAAGGCGCAAAAAGAGCAGGTGCAAGAGATGGTGGTGCGCCTGCTGCAGATGGGCGGCACGCCGGGCACCGATGCCGCCGATGCGCTGGGCGTGGCGATCTGCCACGCCAACAGCCGCGATGCCCTGGCGCTGCTGGGCACCCTGGCGCCCGGCTTGCGCGGCCTGAGCATGAAGCGCGGGCGGCTGATCGGCTAGCGGCTAGCGGCCACCGTTTGGGCCCGCGTCCGGCCGTGCATCGCCAGGCAGGGTGTAGGGGTAGGCGACGGTCTATTGTATGATAGCCAGACTGATTTAGAAAAAGGGCACCATGATAGGCCGTCTCTCCGGTATTTTGCTTGAAAAAAACCCGCCGCAACTGCTGGTCGATTGCCACGGTGTCGGCTACGAAGTCGATGTCTCGATGACCACGTTTTACAACTTGCCGCCGCTCGGTGAGAAGGTCACCCTGTTTACCCACATGGCGGTGCGCGAAGACGCCCATCTGCTGTACGGTTTCGGCCATCACGATGAGCGGCGCGTATTCCGGCAACTGATCAAGATCTCGGGTGTCGGTGCCCGAACTGCGCTGGCCATCCTGTCGGGCATGTCGATTGCCGACCTGGCGCAGGCGGTCACCCTGCAAGAGCCGGCGCGCCTGGTCAAGGTGCCCGGCATCGGTAAAAAGACGGCCGAGCGCCTGCTGCTCGAGTTGAAAGGCAAGCTGGGCGCCGAGCTCGCCGCCGGCGGCGCCGCCGCGCTGCCCGACGCCAGTTCCGATATCCTGAACGCCTTGCTGGCGCTCGGTTACTCCGACAAGGAGAGCGTACTGGCGATGAAGCAGGTGCCGGCCACCGCCAGCGTTTCCGACGGCATCAAATTGGCGCTCAAGGCATTGTCCAAAGGATGAGTAAACAGCGATGAGCATACAAACCGACAGCTTTACTGAACAGCGCATCATTGCCGCCACACCGTCCTCGCCGAATGAAGAGGCGATCGAACGCGCGCTGCGGCCCAAGCAGCTCGACGATTACGTCGGCCAGGAAAAAATCCGCGGCCAGCTCGAAATTTTCATCACCGCCGCCCGCCAGCGCGGCGAAGCGCTCGACCATACCTTGCTGTTCGGCCCGCCGGGCCTGGGCAAGACCACGCTGGCGCACATCATTGCGCGCGAAATGGGCGTCAACCTGCGCCAGACTTCGGGCCCGGTGCTGGAACGCCCGGGCGACCTGGCGGCGATCCTGACCAATCTGGAAGCCAATGACGTCCTGTTCATCGACGAGATTCACCGGCTGTCGCCGGTGGTCGAGGAAATCCTGTATCCGGCGCTGGAAGACTATCAGATCGACATCATGATCGGCGAAGGGCCGGGCGCGCGCTCGGTCAAGCTCGATCTGCAGCCGTTCACCCTGGTCGGCGCCACCACGCGCGCCGGCATGCTGACCAATCCGCTACGCGACCGCTTCGGCATCGTCGCCCGACTCGAATTTTATACGCCCGATGAATTGACGCGCATCGTCATGCGCAGTTCCAGCCTGCTCAATGCGCCCATCGTCGACGACGGCGCGCGCGAGATCGCCCGCCGTTCGCGCGGCACGCCGCGTATCGCCAACCGGCTGCTGCGCCGGGTGCGCGATTTTGCCGAAGTCAAAAGCAATGGCGAAATCACCAAGCAGGTCGCCGATGCGGCGCTGGCCATGCTCGATGTCGATAGCGTCGGCTTCGATGTCATGGACCGTAAGCTGCTCGAAGCGGTCCTGTTCAAGTTCGGCGGCGGTCCGGTCGGCATCGGCAATCTGGCGGCCGCCATCGGCGAAGAAGCCGATACCATCGAAGATGTGCTCGAGCCGTATCTGATCCAGCAGGGCTATCTGCAGCGCACGCCGCGCGGCCGGGTGGCCACGCCGGCCGCCTACACCCACTTCGGCGTGGCGGCGCCGAGCACCGGGCCGAACGGCCAGCTGTGGGATTGAACCTCGGCTAGAGCGCCGACCTGGGCCCGGCTTGAAGCAGGCTGGCCAGCGCGCCGCGCAACTCCGGATAGACAAAGGCAAAGCCCTGCGCCTGCAGGCGCTGCGGCGTCACGCGCTGCCCTTCGAGCAGCAGGTCGGCCTGCTCCCCGAGCAGCAAGCGCATGGCGAAGGCCGGCGTCGGCAAAATACACGGCCGATGGCACAGCTCGGCGGCGGTCGCGCTGAACTGCTGTTGCGGCACCGCTTGCGGCGCCGTGAAATTATAGGCGCCGGCCTCGCCGGCAGCCGATTCGGCACGCGCATGGCGGCGCCAGATATGCGCGATCGCGCGCAGCAAATCGTCGACATGAATCCACGACAGCCATTGGCGGCCGCTGCCCAGCGGGCCGCCCAGGCCGAGCCGGATCGGCAGCATCATCATCGGCAAGGCGCCCTGCTCGCCGAGCACCAGGCCGAAGCGCATGCGGACCACGCGCACGCCGAGAGCGCTGGCACCCTCGGCCGCGTTTTCCCATTCCTGACATAGCTGCGACATGAAGATCGCTTGCGGCGGGCTGTCTTCAGTCAGTGGCGTGTCGTCGCCTTGCGGCTCGATGCCGTAGTAACCGATGGCCGAGGCCGACAGCAGCAACTCCGGTTTGTGGCTGGCGGCGGCCATCCATTGCACGAGTTGATTGGTCAGCCGGGTGCGGCTCTCGCGCAGCACGGTCTTGCGCCTGTCGCTCCAGCGCGGGCCGAGGATGCGGGCCCCGGCCAGGTTGACGACGACCTGCACCGGCGGCGTCGGCGCGAACCCCGTCAGGCTGGCGATGGCGGCGACGCGCCGGTGGAACAACTGCAGCGCGCGCTCGGGATGGCGGCTCAGGACGGTCACCTGGTGGCCATCGGCCAGCAGCGCATGCACCAGATGGCGGCCGATGAAACCGGTGGCGCCGCTGACCAGCACGTGCGTTTGCTTATCGCTGAAATGCAGGGGCATAGGACAGCCTCCGGTCGGGTTTTACTTCCGTGTCGCTATTTTTTCGGCGCAGTTGTCGGCGCAGTTGTCGGCGTAGTTGTCGGCATTGGCGCCGGCGTGGTTGTCGGCACTGCCGCCGGCGCTGCCGCTGGTACTGCAGCCGGCGTGGTTGTCGGTACTGCCGCCGGCGTTGCGTCCTCATGCTGGCGCAGCCATACCTGGCTGCGGCCGATCAGCGGCATGCCGATATAGCCGCTTACCGACAATTTTCTGCCGCCGTCGACCAGTGACATCCGGCTGCGATAGATTTCGCCGTTTTCGGGGTCGAGAATCTGGCCGCCGCTATAGCTGCCGCCGTCTTTTTTCAGACCCCACATGAAGACCATGCCGATGATGGGCTGATTGTGGTGCTCGTCGGTACACTTGCTGCACAGCGGGTTTGGCTCCTGGCCCGGTGCCTGAAACAACTTTTCTATCTTGCCTTGATAACTGCCGTTGACTTCGGAAATGCGGATCAGCGCTTTCGGTTTGCCGCTGACGTCATCGATGTTTTTCCACAGGCCCAGCGGCGATTTGAGGTCGGTCGCCAGCGCCGAAGCGCCCGTCACCAGCAATGCGCCGGCGAGCAGGCAAGACAGGGATTGCTTCATGCAAGTCTCCTTTAAACATCTCCTTCCATGCTGCCGTCAGGCCGGCAGTTTGCCAAGCTGCTCATGCAGTTTTTCGAGCGTTGCGGAAAAGCTGCTCAAGCGTGCATTCTCTTGCGCGACCACTGCCGCCGGCGCCCGGGCCACGAAACTCTCGTTGCCGAGCTTGGCATTGACCTTGGCCACTTCGCCGTCGAGGCGGGCGATTTCTTTCGAGATGCGCTCGCGTTCGGCCTTGACGTCGATCTCGACCTTGAGCATCAACTTGGTCGAGCCGACCACCGCCACCGCCGCCGGCGATTCAGGCAAGGCATCGACCACCAGCACTTCGGACAATTTGCCCAGGCCTTGCAGATAGGGGGCGAACGTCAGCAAATGCTGCTTGTCGGCGGCATTGGCCGCTTCGATGATCAGCGGCACGCGCAGCGCCGGCGACAATTGCATTTCGCCGCGCAGATTGCGGCAGGCGTCGGTCAGGGCCTTGAACTGCGTCATCCAGGCTTCGGCTTTTTCGTCGAGCTTGGCTTCGTTCATCTCGGGATAGGTTTGCACCATGATCGAGTCGCCATCCATCTTGAACGGTACGCCAGCCAGCGGCGCGATACTTTGCCATAGCGCTTCGGTGACGAAAGGGATGACCGGATGGGCCATGCGCAGCGTGGTTTCCAGCACGCGCAGCAGGGTGCGGCGCGTGGCGCGCTGCTGTTCCGCCGTGCCGTGCTGGATCTGCACCTTGGCCACTTCCAGATACCAGTCGCAATACTCGTCCCAGACGAACTGATAGATGCTCGAGGCGATATTGTCGAAGCGGTAGTCGGCAAAGCCCTTGGCCAGTTCGCCTTCGGTGCGTTGCAGCGTCGAGGCGATCCAGCGGTCGGCGTGCGAGTAGTCGAGGCCGGCGTCATCGGCTGCCAGCGTCACGCCGCAGTCCTGGTCGACCGTATTCATCATCACGAAGCGCGTCGCATTCCACAGTTTGTTGCAGAAATTGCGGTAGCCTTCGCAGCGGCCGAGGTCGAAATTGATGTTGCGGCCCAGCGAGGCGTAACTGGCCATGGTAAAGCGCACGGCGTCGGTGCCGTAGGCGCCGATCCCGCCCGGGAATTCCTTGCGCGTGGCCTTGGCGATTTTTTCGGCATCGCGCGGGTTCATCAGGCCGGTGGTGCGCTTGCCGACCAGGGCGTCGACCCCGATGCCGTCGATCAGGTCGATCGGGTCGAGCGTATTGCCCTTCGATTTGGACATCTTCTGACCCGACGAATCGCGCACCAGACCGTGCACATAGACGGTCTTGAACGGGATCTGGCCGGTAAAATGGCAAGTCATCATGACCATGCGCGCGACCCAGAAAAAGATGATGTCGAAACCGGTCACCAGCACCGACGACGGCATGAAGGCCTTCAGATCCGGCGTCTGTTCGGGCCAGCCGAGCGTTGAGAACGGCACCAGCGCCGACGAGAACCAGGTGTCGAGCACATCGGCGTCGCGCGTCAGGGCCGAGGTGCTGCCGGCCGCCAGTGCCTTGGCCCTGGCTTCGGCCTCGCTCTTGGCGACAAAAATACGGCCTTCTGCATCGTACCAGGCCGGGATTTGATGGCCCCACCACAGCTGGCGCGAGATGCACCAGTCCTGGATGTTTTCGAGCCACTGGTTGTAGGTGGTGCTCCAGTTTTCGGGCACGAACTTGATGTCGCCGTTGGCCACTTTTTCCAGCGCCACTTCGGCAATCGATTTGCCGGGATTGAAGGTGCCTTCGGGCGCGGCCTTGCTCATGGCGACAAACCACTGGTCGGTCAGCATCGGTTCGATGACGACGCCGGTGCGGTCGCCGCGCGGCACCATCAGCTTGTGCGGCTTGACTTCGGCCAGCAGGCCGAGGGCGTCGAGGTCGGCCACGATTTTTTTGCGCGCCACAAAACGGTCCAGACCCTGATAGGCCACTGGCGCCAGTTCGTTGATCTTGGCGTCGAGCGTCAGGATGCTGATTTTTTCCAGATTGTGGCGCTGGCCGACCTGGTAATCGTTGAAGTCGTGGGCCGGCGTGATCTTGACGCAACCGGTGCCGAAGGCCTTGTCGACGTATTCGTCGGCGATGATCGGGATCAGGCGGTCGCACAGAGGCAGCTTGAGCAGCTTGCCGACCAGATGGGCATAGCGCTCGTCGGTGGGGTCGACCGCCACGGCGACGTCGCCGAGCAGGGTTTCTGGACGTGTGGTGGCGACCGTCAGGCCGCGCACGCCGTCGAGCGGGCCGTCGGCAAATTCATAGACGATGTGCCACATGCTGCCGTCTTCTTCTTCCGACACCACTTCGAGGTCCGAGACCGCCGTGCCGAGCACCGGATCCCAGTTGACCAGGCGCTTGCCGCGGTAAATCAGGCCTTGTTCGAACAGTTTGACGAACACTTCGGTGACCACTTTCGAGCGCGGTTCGTCCATCGTGAAGTATTCGCGTTGCCAGTCGGCCGACGCGCCCAGGCGGCGCATCTGGCCGAAAATGGTGGCGCCCGATTGTTCTTTCCATTCCCAGACCTTGTCGACGAATTTTTCGCGGCCGAGGTCATGGCGCGAGATTTTCTGGGCGTCGAGCTGGCGTTCGACCACGATCTGGGTGGCGATGCCGGCATGGTCGGCGCCCGGAATCCAGGCCGTATTGAAGCCGCGCATGCGGTGATAACGCGTCAAGCCATCCATGATGGTCTGGTTGAAGGCGTGCCCCATGTGCAGGGTGCCGGTCACGTTCGGCGGCGGCAGCTGGATCGCAAATGCCGGTTTGGCGGCATCCATGCTGGCGGCAAAATAGCCGCGCTGCTCCCATTCGGTGCGCCAGTGTTTTTCAATTTCTTGGGGGTCGAACGATTTGGCTAATTCCATGATTTGGCTTGCGAAAATGACTGAATTCGTCATTATAAGGGACGGCGCCGTGAATATGGCGCTTGTGCAGCAATGTCGGCGGCGACGGCAGCCGTCGAGGACGGCGGACGGACGTCGCCCCGCGGACCCGCTTGTTCCTGCATGGCGGCCTGGCCGCGCCTGGACTTGCTCAACAAGCATCTTTTTTTGTCAAATATCGTGAGCGCTGCGGCAAATTGCGGTGGCCGGGCAGGCGGTCAGCGACAGCCCTGCCGTATAATCTCGGGATGAACAATAAGCTTTTAGAAAACCTCAACCCCGAACAACTGGCCGCGGTCACGCTGCCGGCGCAATCGGCCCTGATTCTGGCCGGCGCCGGTTCCGGCAAGACCCGCGTCCTGACCACCCGCATCGCCTGGCTGATCGAAACCGGGCAAGTGTCGCCGTCCGGCATCCTGGCCGTCACGTTTACCAACAAGGCGGCCAAGGAAATGGTCGCGCGCCTGGGCACCATGCTGCCGGCGCATCTGTCGAACCCGACCCGCGGCATGTGGATCGGCACCTTCCACGGCTTGTGCAACCGCTTCCTGCGCACGCATTTCCGCGATGCCGCCTTGCCGCAGACGTTCCAGATCCTCGACTCGCAAGACCAGCTGTCGACCGTCAAGCGCATGCTCAAGGCGCACAATATCGACGATGAAAAATATCCGGCCAAGAACCTGACTTATTTCATCAACAACGCCAAGGACGGCGGCCAGCGCGCTGGCGACATCACGCCTTACGACGACCACGAGCGCAAGATGGTCGAGCTGTACGAAATCTATGACAACCAGTGCCAGCGCGAAGGCGTGGTCGATTTCGCCGAGCTGCTGCTGCGTACTTATGAACTGCTGAGCCGCAACCAGCCGCTGCGCGAGCATTATCAGGCGCGCTTCCAGCACATCCTGGTCGACGAATTCCAGGATACCAACGACCTGCAATACAAATGGCTGAAACTGCTGGCCGGGCAGGGCGGCGCCGCGCACAGCAGCGCCGTGTTTGCGGTCGGCGACGACGACCAGAGCATTTACGCCTTCCGCGGCGCCAACGTCGGCAATATGAGTGCCTTCGAGCGCGAATTCCGGGTCCAGAACCTGATCAAGCTCGAGCAGAACTACCGCTCGCACGGCCATATTCTCGACGCCGCCAATATGCTGATCGCCAATAACAGCAAGCGCCTCGGCAAGAATCTGCGGACCGATGCCGGCCACGGCGAGCCGGTGCGCATCTACGAATCGACCTCCGACCTGCAAGAGGCGCAGTGGATCATCGAGGAAGCCAAGGGCCTGATCCGCGACGGTGCCGCGCGCAGCGAGATCGCGGTGCTGTACCGCTCCAATGCGCAGTCGCGCGTGATCGAGCATGCGCTGTTTTCGGCCGGGATCGCCTACCATGTGTATGGAGGTCAGCGCTATTTCCAGCGCGCCGAAGTCAAGCATGCGATCGCCTATCTGCAGCTGATGGACAATCTGCACAACGATTCGGCCTTCATGCGGGTGGTCAATTTCCCGGTGCGCGGCATCGGCGCCCGCTCGCTCGAACAATTGCAGGACGCCGCCAGGCAGTACGGCATTTCGCTGTATGCGGCCGTGCCTTATGTGGCCGGCAAGGCCGGCTCGTCGCTGAACGGCTTTATCAAGCTGATCGAGGGCGCGCGTTTCGAATGCATGAATCTGCCGCTGCCGGAGATGGTGCAGGTGGTGCTCGATGCCAGCGGCCTGCTTACCCATTACAAAGCTGAAAAAGAAGGCGTCGACCGCATCGAAAATCTCGAACAGCTGGTCAGCGCCGCCACCATGTTTGTCGGCGAAGAAGGCTTTGGCCGCGATGCCCCGGCTTTGATGGGGCCGCGCGCGCAGGAAAGCGCCGGGGCGCCGATTGTCGCCGCCGACGGCACCGAAATTCTCGATGCCGATGCGCCGCTGGCAGCGGTGATGTCGCCGCTGTCGGCCTTTCTGTCGCATGCCTCGCTCGAAGCCGGCGACAACCAGGCCAGCGCCGGCCAGGATGCGGTGCAGTTGATGACCGTGCATTCGGCCAAGGGCCTCGAATTCGATGCGGTCTTCATCACTGGCCTTGAAGAGGGCTTGTTCCCGCATGAAAACAGCGCGCAGGAGCAGGGCGGCGTCGAGGAAGAGCGGCGCCTGATGTATGTGGCGATCACGCGCGCCAAGAAGCGCCTGTACATGAGTTTCTCGCAGACCCGCATGCTGCACGGGCAGACGCGCTACAACACCAAATCGCGCTTTTTCGACGAATTACCGGAAGAATCGCTGAAGTGGCTCTCGCCGAAGGTGCAGGGCAACTGGTTTGCCAAGTCGGCCTGGGATGCGCAGCCGCTGCAGCCCTTGCCGCCGGGGCCCGGCAGCACCAAGGCGATTGCGCAAAAGATGTCGAATCTCGGCTGGCGCATCGGCGAGACGGTGGCCCATGCCAAATTCGGCGAAGGCGTGATCGTCAATATCGAAGGCGGCGGCACGAATGCGCGGGCGCAGATCAACTTTGGCCGCTTCGGCATGAAGTTGCTCGACCTGTCGATCGCCAAGCTGGAAAAGGTCGAGCAGAGCCGTCGCGGCTGAGTGGCTGAGCGGCTGAGCGGCGACCGCAGCGCGGCGCCGCTGCCGGTCGGGCCCGCTGTAATTGGCTTGCTGAGTCTGCTTGTTCAGGCCTGCAGGTCGGGGCCGGCGTCGGCGTCAGAGCCGGGCCCGGTCGTCGGCGGCAGCTCTTCTTCGATGGCGCCGAACAGGGTCTTGTATGTCGCATAGAACGAGCAGTAGAAAATCACGCTCAGGATGATGGAGATCGGCAGCAGCAAGACGCTGGCCAGCGTGACGTCGGAACTGAGCGACTGGATCAGTCTGCTGAGCATCGCCGGCAAAATGACGCCAATGACGAGCCAGGCCAGGCCGTACACGAGGAAAGCCAGCTTGGCGCGCCAGACCGCGAAAAAGCTGTAAAAAATCGCTTTTCCCAGGCTCATTTTTTTCCATTGCACCAGCGCAGCCGCATACCAGAAAGCCATCGCCGCCGGCAGGTAAAGAATGATCGAGAGCAGCATGGGCAGCATGATGTTCGACTCGTCCATGGTCTTGCGGTTCAGTTCGACCTGGTTGTTCAGTACTTTCCAGAGCGTGCCGTCATCGACCAATATCGCCGTTCCTAGCACCAGCAGCAAGGTCAGCATGTACAGGCCGCCGAGCTTGAGCAGATTGGTGCGCGCGCTCGACCGGAAACCGGTCAGCAGCACGCTCGGAAAGACGCGTTTGCCCTGCTCGATATTGGCGCAGGCTTGCATGAAGCCGATCGACAGGATAGGCAGTATCAGCATCCAGAATATCTGGCCGACCACTTGTATCAGTCCTATGCCGAACATCAGCAGCAGATAGGCGAGAAAAGTCGTCAGCATTTCTGCCGGCTGGCGCATGAACAGCGCAAAGCCTTGTCGGACCCAGGTCCAGCCAGTACGTGCGGGTAAATTTTCCATTAATAGAGTTCCATTGCTAAACCGGTTTGTCGCTGGCGCAAGATGCGCAGAAAATGATCGGGGTCGTGCGGCGTGAGCATTTCGGCTTCGCGCGGCAGGTGCAGGTCGTACAGGCGCGAGAGCCAGAAACGCAGGGCCGCGCCGCGCAGCAGTGCCGGCCACAGCGCTTTTTCGGCGGCCGTGAACGGCCGCACCGCGTGATATGCATCGAGCAGCGCGCGGGCGCGGGCAGCGTCGATGACGCCGCTTGCCAGATCGACGCACCAGTCATTGAGCGTGACGGCGACATCGAACAGCCAGCTGTCGCAGCCGGCAAAATAAAAATCGAAGAAGCCGGTCAGCCGTTCGCCGACAAACATGACGTTATTGCGAAACAGGTCGGCGTGGATCGGGCCGGCCGGCAGGGCCGCGATGGCGCCCGCCTGTGTCTGCTGGAATTGCATTTCCAGCTTCAGCGTCTGGCGGTCGGCCTCGGATAAGAATGGCGAGACCTTGGGCGCGGTCTCGGCCCACCAGGACAGGCCGCGCAAATTGGCCTGCGATAAAGGGAAATCTTGCGCCGCCAGGTGCATTCTGGCCTGCATGGCACCGACCGCGGCGCAATGCACGGGCTGCGGCGCCATTTGCGAATGGCCTTCGAGCTTGGTGACGATGGCGGCCGGCTTGCCGTGCAGACGCGTGAGGATTTCGCCGGCGCGGTTGGCCAGCGGCGCCGGCACCGGGATGCCGCGCTGGGCCAGGTGGCGCATCAGCTGCAGATAGAACGGCAATTGCTCGAAACTCAGTTGCTCGAAAATCGTCAAGACGTATTCGGCGGACTCGGTCGTAATGAAAAAATTGCTGTTTTCTATGCCGGAGGCGATGCCTTGGACGGCCAGCAGTTTGCCCAGTGAGAATTGCCCGATCCAGTGGTTCAGGTCGTCCAGGCTGACCGCGGTAAAAACTGCCATAATATTTAAAGTCGATAAAGGTCAGGACGGTTCAGGACGGCACGCCGTCGCGGCTTATTTTACGGTCGGGTCGGCGATCAGCACCGGCGGCGGCAGTGCCGACTCCGATGGTTTGACGCCGCTGCCGGCATTGTCATCCTTGTTGTGCGGGGTCTTTTCGCCGAGATTGAATTCGAGGATTTTCCATTGCGCGCCGCGATTGACCGTGCTCTGGACATCGCCGGGGATCGCATTGCCGACCGTGGCATTGGGTTTGAGGATATAGGTGCTGCCGCCGGTGGTGACGGTCACTTCAGTGACTTTTCCCTGCTCGGTCTTTTGCGTGATCTTGCGCTCGGTCTTGGGCGTCGGGATGGTAATCGACGGTGCCAGCGTATCTTCGATCGGTTCGGTCTTGGGCGGCGGCGTCACGGCGCTTGTTGCGGCGGCGGCCTGGCTGGCTTTTTCCTGGGCTTGTGCGTTCAGCGCGCTTGCGCATGCGCACAGCGCAACGAAAAAAATGTATCCGGATGAGCGCATAATATGTCCCCTTGATGCGTTTAGCGGCGAAATACCGTCTTGATACCCGCATTGTAGCAAACACACCGATTCCCTGTGAAAATACCGGCTCTCATATGTCAAATGCGAGCCAAATGCGGGCGAAATATCGGTGCCGTTGTTGTCATGGCGTTGCCAGGCCGTTTTGGGCTGCAGAGGGCGGCAGAGGGCGGCGAACAGCGGCCGATTGCAGTGATAGCCGATGCGGGCGGAAATTCTGCGATAATTGACGACCGACACCGCCCGGCTGCGGCGCCTTATCTGGCCTCCAATCTGGCCCTCGATGCGGCGTGCGCGCCCTGAAGACTGCATATGAATAAAACCCTGTTATTGGTCGATGGCTCGAGCTATCTGTACCGCGCCTTCCACGCCTTGCCCGACTTGCGCAATGCCGAAGGGGCGCCGACCGGTGCCATTTACGGCATGATCAATATGTTGCGCCGGCTGCGGCTCGATTTTCCGTCGGCCTATATCGCCTGCGTGTTCGATGCCAAAGGCAAGACCTTCCGCGACGATTTATACCCCGAATACAAGGCCCAGCGGGCCTCGATGCCGGAAGACCTGGTGCGCCAGATCGAACCGATCCACGAAGCCGTGCGGGCCATGGGCTGGCCGATCCTGATGATCGACGGCGTCGAGGCCGACGACGTCATCGGCACGCTGGCCGTGCAGGCCGCCGCCGCCGGCATGCAGACCGTGATCTCGACCGGCGACAAGGATCTGGCGCAACTGGTCAACGAGCATGTCACGCTGATCAACACCATGAGCAACGAGCGGCTCGATGAGGCCGGCGTGCTGGCCAAGTTCGGCGTGCCGCCGGCGCGCATCATCGATTATCTGACCCTGATCGGCGACACGGTCGACAACGTGCCCGGGGTGGCCAAGGTCGGGCCGAAGACGGCCGTCAAATGGCTGACCCAGTACGACAGCCTGGACGGCGTGATCGCCAATGCCGACAAGATCGGCGGCGCGGTCGGTGCCAACCTGCAGCAGGCGCTCGACTGGCTGCCGCAGGGACGGGTACTGATTACCGTCAAGACCGATTGCGACCTGTCGGCGCAGATGAGCTCGATCGAGCAGAGCTTGAGCGCAAAGCCCGAGGACAAGGACGCCATGATCGCGTTTTTCACGCGCTACGGCTTCAAGAGCTGGCTGCGCGAATTGACCGGCAGTGCCGGCGCCGGCGCTGGTGTTCAGGCGGCGCAGACCGGCATGAATTCGCCGGTCGGGACCGCCGTCGGCGAGCCGTCCGTGTCGGCGACCGACGGCTACGAAATGGTGCTGACCGAAGCCCAACTCGATGTATGGCTGGCGCGCATCGACAGCGCCGCCCTGACCGCGATCGATACCGAAACCACGTCGCTGGAACCGATGACGGCGCAGATGGTCGGCATTTCGCTGTGCTGCGAAGCCGGCGTGGCCTGCTACATTCCGCTGGCCCATTGCTATCCGGGCGCGCCGGACCAGCTCGCGCGCGAGTTCGTGCTGGCGAAAATGAAGCCGTGGCTCGAAGACGCGGCCAAGCCCAAGCTCGGCCAGAACCTCAAATACGACAGCCATATCTTCGCCAACCACGGCGTGACGCTGCGCGGCATCGTGCATGACACGCTGCTGCAATCGTATGTATTCGAGTCGCATAAAAGCCACGACATGGACAGCCTGGCGCTGCGCCACCTGAACCGCAAGACCATCACGTTTCAGGAAGTCTGCGGCAAGGGCGCCTCGCAAATCTGCTTCGACCAGGTCGAGCTGCAACGCGCCACCGAATACGCCGCCGAAGACGCCGACATCACTTTGCAGCTGCACCGGGCGATGTGGCCGCATGTCGACAGCGATCCCAAGCTGCGCTATATCTACGAGGCGATCGAGATCCCGACCTCGATCGTGTTGCAGGCGATCGAGCGCAACGGCGTGCTGATCGACAGCGCCCTGCTCGGCGTGCAATCGAACGAACTCGGCAAGCGCATCCTCGAGCTCGAGCAAGCCGCTTACGAACTGGCGGGCCAGCCGTTCAACCTCAATTCGCCGAAGCAGCTCGGCGAGATTTTCTTCGATAAATTGCAGCTGCCGGTCGTCAAAAAAACGCCTTCGGGCGCGCCGTCGACCGATGAGGAAGTGCTGCAAAAGCTGGCCGAGGATTATCCGCTGCCGAAGCTGCTGCTCGAATACCGCGGCATGGCCAAGCTGAAGTCGACCTATACCGACAAGCTGCCGAAGATGATCAACCAGGAGACCGGCCGGGTTCACACCAATTATGCGCAGGCGGTGGCCATCACCGGCCGCCTGGCCTCGAACGACCCCAACCTGCAAAACATCCCGGTCAAGACGCGCGAAGGGCGGCGCATCCGCGAAGCCTTTGTCGCCGCGCCCGGCTGCGTGATCATGTCGGCCGACTATTCGCAGATCGAACTGCGCATCATGGCCCATATTTCGGGCGACGAGGCGATGCTGCGCGCGTTTTCCGAAGGCATAGACATCCACAGCGCGACCGCCGGCGAGATTTTCGGGGTCGAGGCCGGCGGCGTCAGCAGCGAGCAGCGGCGGTATGCCAAGGTCATCAATTTCGGCCTGATCTACGGCATGAGCGCCTTCGGCCTGGCCTCCACGCTGGGCGTCGAGCGCGGCGCCGCGCAAAGCTATATCGACAAATATTTTTCGCGCTTTGCCGGCGTGGCCCGCTACATGGCCGAAACCAAGCTCGAAGCCAAGCAGCGCGGTTATGTCGAGACCGCTTTTGGCCGCCGCCTGTGGCTACCAGAGATCAATTCGCCGAACGGCCCGCGCCGTCAGGGCGCCGAGCGCGCCGCGATCAATGCGCCGATGCAGGGCACGGCCGCCGATCTGATCAAGCTGGCCATGATTGCGGTGCAAAACTGGCTGCAAGAGACGGGCGCCGGCAGCAAGATGATCATGCAGGTGCATGATGAACTGGTGCTCGAAGTGCCGGACGGCGAATTGGAGCTGCTGCGCGTGAAACTGCCGGAGCTGATGGCGGGCGTGGCGGCGCTGAAAGTGCCCCTGATTGCCGAAGTCGGGGTCGGCAAAAACTGGGAGGAGGCGCATTGAACACTGACGCATTGAAGAGCACAATAGCGGCGGGAAAACAGCAAACGCTCCCCGCGGAGCCGTTTGCGCGAGCCGGGGCGCTGCCACTTCACCGGATACCATAGGGGACCGTCATTCATTCCACGCTTATTTCGATTTTGCTGGCCACGACCATCGCTGGCCTGGTCAGCATCACTGCCGCCGCAATTTTTTCCTTTGCACTCCTGTCCAAGGTTGTTGAACGGATGGTCAGCCTGTCGGTCGGCATCATGCTCTCGACCTCGCTCCTGCATGCCTTGCCGGAAGCCTTCGAGTCGGGCGCCGATTCGCATGCCTTGTTTGCCACGCTGCTGGCCGGCTTGCTGGCATTTTTTATGCTGGAAAAAGTCGCCGTGCTGCGCCACTCGCATCATCATGAAGGCGATGGCCATCATCATGTGCATGGCCACGATGCGCGCGAGGCCGGCAAGGCCGGCTGGATGATTCTGGTGGGCGACGGCCTGCACAATTTTACCGACGGCATTCTGATTGCCGCGGCTTTTCTGGCCAATCCCAAACTGGGCCTGGTCACCGGACTGGCCATCATCGCCCACGAAATTCCGCAAGAGATCGGCGACTTCATCGTTTTGCTCAATGCCGGCTTTTCGCGCACGCGGGCCTATGCGGTCAATCTGATTTGCAGCCTGATGGCGGTGGCCGGCGGCCTGCTCGGCTATTTCATGCTGGGGCGCGCCAGCGAGATGATTCCCTACGTGCTAGTGTTTGCGTCGTCGGGTTTTATCTATATCGCCGTCAGCGACCTGATGCCGCAAATGCAGCGGCGGGCCACGCTGCGCGAGACGATTCCGCAGGTGATACTGATCGCAGCCGGCGTGGCCATCGTGCTGCTGTTGATCGGCCACGCCCACCAGCACTGATGCATGGCCGGCGCCGCCGGTGCGATGCAAGCCGATTTTGCACTCAGTTTACACGCGGTTTGCACT
>JAIZVZ010000081.1 GCA_021768485.1 Oxalobacteraceae bacterium
CATGGCATCGAGCAGCAAATCCTCTTCGCCTTCGCGCGTGCTGGCCAACAACAGCACCGGCCGCGCGCCAAACGCCGCGCGCAAGCTATGCCCGAGGCGGCGCGCTGCCTCCGGCACGGCGACATCGAATTTGACGCTGCCGGTCACGCGCACATTGGCCACGCCGAGCTCGCGGATGCGCAGCGCGTCGCTCTCGGTCTGGGCCGCAACCAGCGAAATACCTTGCGCGGCCTCGCGCATCAGGGCCCCGTAGCGACGCGCCTGGCGCAGCGATTTCTGCGACAGGCGGGCATTGGCCAGCACTACCGGCACTCGCTGGCGGCAACAGGCGGCGATCAGATTGGGCCACACTTCGGTTTCGATCAGGATGCAGCAGCGCGGCTTAAAGTGGTGCAAGAAGCGGCGCACGATAAAACCGACATCGTACGGACAATAGGCCTGCACCAGACGCTCGCCATGCGCGGCGAACAAAGCCTTGCCGGTAGCGCGCCCGGCCGGTGTCATATGGGTGAGGACGATGGAACAGGCCGGATACTGGCGCAGCAGCAGGTCGATCAGCGGCTCGGCGGCGCGCGTCTCGCCGACCGAGACCGCATGCAGCCAGATGGTGTCGGCGCCGGCCGCGCGCGGCAAATCTCGATAAAAGCCCAGACGCTCGCCGATATGGCGCCGGTAGCCAGCCTCCTTGCGGCCGCGCCACCAGAGCCGGCCCAGTGCCAGAGGCAAAATCAGGGTCCACAGGAAGGAATAGACTAAACGCATCGGCATTTTAGTTTCTTGGTATTGACTATTTTTGTTGGCAACTCAATTGGCAACTCAATTGGCAACTCATCTGACCGATTACCGGCATCCATGGGCGCGCGGCGCCTCAATAGCGCGGCCGCTCGCCGAGCAAAGCGGCAATCGCCGCCTTGACCTCAAGCACATTGGGCGGCGCGCCGCGGTCGCCGAGGTTGACGATATTGGCAGACCAGTCGCCTTCGGTTTTCCAGCGCGGCGAATCGCAATAAAGTTCGATGGTCGGGCGCGTGCACGCGGCCGCGATATGCGTCAGGCCGGTATCGACACCGATCACGAGGTCGGCGCCCTGCACCAGCAGCAAGGCATCGTGCATCGACAGGCGCGGCAGCAGGCGGGCGTTCGGCAGGGCCGCCACCAGCGCCGCGGCATCGCGCTTTTCGGCATCCGAGCCCCACGGCACCAGCACCAGGATGCCGCGCTCCATCAATTCGCGGCCGATTTCAAGCCAGTTTTTTTCCGGCCATTTTTTCGAGGCGCGCGCGGTGGCATGAAAAAACACGGCATACGACTGGCTCGGCAGCCAGTCCGGCCGCGGCTCGCCGGCATGCGGCCGCAGGCCGAAGTCGGCCGCCTGCTCGAGCGTATAGCCGAGCGCATGCGCGGCCACCAGGCGGCCGCGCGTGACCGCATGGGTGCGCGGGTCGAGCGGCACACTGCTGCTGTGGAAAATGCGCGAGGCGCCTTCATAGCCGGAACCGAGGCTGCCGTTGGCCAGGCCGATCTTCTGCCCGCCCGGCGCCAGACGCGCCATGCCCATGATGGCGCCGGTCTTCAGCAGGCCCTGCGTGTCGAATACGTAATCGTAGCGCTCGCTGCGCAATTCGCGGTAAAAGGACGCCATTTCGGCGCGCGTTGCCGGCGCCAACAGGCTTTTGCGCCAGCGCCGCAAGGCAAATGGAATGATGCGCCGCACGCCGGGATTTTCGCGCACCAGACCGACATAGGCTTCCTCGACCACCCAGTCGATTTGCGCCTGCGGAAAATGGCGCAGGATATCGGCCACCATCGGCATATTGTGGACCACGTCGCCCAGCGACGAGACCCGCACCAGCAAAATCTTCATGGCCGCCGAAGGCGCAGGCTTGTGCATGAGATCCTGCATCTCAGAACGGCAAATCCGCATCCGGCTTGGCAGCCAGGATCACGCTCTTGAACTGCTGCTGGATGCGGACCAGCGCGGACGCGCTCGAGGCCTCGAAGCGCAACACCACCACCGGCGTGGTATTGGACGAGCGCGCCAGCCCGAAGCCGTCGCGATACTCGACCCGCAAGCCGTCGATATCGATGATTTCGAGCGCATCGGGAAATTTCGCTTCGCGCCGCAAGGTCTCGATCAGCGCCACGTTCTCGCCTTCCTGCAATTGCAGGTGCAATTCGGGCGTGCTGACCGATTGCGGCAAAGCATTCAGCAGCGCCGAAGGGTCGGCCGCGCGGGTCAGGATTTCGAGCAGGCGGGCGCCGGCGTACAAGCCGTCGTCGAAGCCATACCAGCGGTCCTTGAAAAAAATATGACCGCTCATTTCGCCGCCCAGCGGGGCGCCGGTTTCGCGCAGCTTGGCCTTGACCAGCGAGTGCCCGGTCTTCCACATCAGCGGCACGCCGCCATGCGCTGCGATCCATGGCGCCAGATGGCTCGTGCATTTGACGTCGTACAGGATCTGCGCTCCCATATTGCGCGTCAGCACATCCTGCGCAAACAGCATCAGCTGGCGATCGGGATAGATGATCTGGCCATCCTTGGTGACCACGCCCAGGCGGTCGCCGTCGCCGTCGAAGGCGATACCGATCTCGGCATCGGTGCGCTGCAGGCAGGCGATCAGGTCTTGCAAATTCTCCGGATGGGCCGGATCCGGATGGTGATTCGGGAAATTGCCGTCGACCTCGCAAAACAGTTCGATCACTTCGCAACCCATCATGCGGAACAGGTCGCCGGCAAACGCCCCGGCCACGCCATTGCCGCAATCGACGGCGATCTTGATCGGGCGCGCCAGCTTGACCTCGCCGGCGATGCGCTGCAGATAGGCATCGCGAATGTCGTGCATGGCGTAGCTGCCATGGCCGCTGGCCGGCTCTGATTGGCGGCTGATGACATCGTATAAACCGCTGATGGCCTCGCCGTGAATCGCTTCGCCGGCCAGCACCATCTTGAAACCGTTGTAATCGGGTGGATTATGGCTGCCGGTGACCATGATGCCGGACTGCGTGCCGAGCACATTGGTGGCAAAGTACACCATCGGCGTGGCGACCACGCCGAGATCGATGACATCGACGCCGGCCGACTGCAGGCCGGCGGCCAGCGCCTTTGCCAGCTCCGGCCCGGACAGGCGCCCATCGCGCCCGATGACCACCGAGCGCTGGCCTTTTGCCAGCGCCGCCTGGCCGAACGCGCGGCCGATCTGGCCGGCGATGCCGGCATCGAGCGTACTACCGATGATGCCGCGAATGTCGTAGGCCTTGAAAATGGTTTTTGATAGTGGCAGCATGGGTATTCAGTATAAAAGAGGTGAGTAGCGGGCCTAATCCTTTTGCTTCAGGATCATCCAGCGCGGCGAGCGAAAACGCACGATCCGCACATATAGCCAGACGTAACTTCCGATAAACAGCAGACAAAACAAAATCAGGAGCAGAGTATGGCGCCAAAACAGCGTGGCGGGAATTACCGCCATCAAGGAAAACAGCCATAGATAAGGCGAGGTGCGCGAATTGCGGCGCAACAGCGCGCGCGCATCCTTGCGTCCGACCGCCCACTGCACGATGCGCCGGAAAATCAGGCTGTGCAAATGGATCCCGTCCGGCATGCCGGGCGAGCGGCCGCGCACGAAAACGCGACGGTAGACCGAAAACAGGGTCTCGAAAGTCGGATAGATCAGCAGCAGCGCGGCATACCAGGTCGAGATTTGCGGATTGCGCATCACCAGCAGCAGCGCCAGTTCGCCGAGCATGAAGCCGATGAAATAGGCGCCGCCGTCGCCGAGAAAGATCAGCCCGGCCGGATAATTCCAGATCAAAAATCCCGCCGTGGCCCCGGCCACCGTCAGCGCGGCGACCACGATGAAGACGTCGTTGACCTGCAGCGCGACATAGGCCAGCGACAGCAGCATGCAAATCGTCACCACGCTGGCCAGGCCGTTGAAGCCGTCGATGATGTTGACCGCGTTGGCAATGCCGGCCACCGCCAGCATGGTCAGCGGCAAGGTGATCCAGATATAAGGCAGCTTCAGGTCGTAGGCGATACCGTCGATGCGCACGATACGGGCATCGACCACATAATAGGCGCAGGCGGCGGCCAGCATCGTCAATATCAGGCGCCACATCGGACTGACGCGGCCGGTAAAATCCTCGGTCACGCCACCGGCAAAGGCCAGTACCGAGCAGCTCAGCAGCGGCAGCAGCTGCAGGCTCAGCGTCGGCTCGCGCCACACCGACACCGAGGCCGTGATCAGCACAGCCGCAAAAATGCCGATGCCGCCGATACGCGGCACGGCGCGCGAATGGACTTTTTGCACTCCGAGAAAATCCGCATCGACCCCGCGCAGACTGGCGCTGCGGATGATGATCAAGGTCAAGGAAGCGGAAACGATGAAACTTAAAAGAAAAGAAAACATCGTCTCTTCAACCCTGCAAAAGTGTCAATATCATAAAGTCCCTAATCAATATGGCAACGCAAGTCATGCAAAACCGGCGGCTACAATATATTGCGCCTGCTGCGCTGCCGCGATATCTATAATTCGAGTTGTTCCGACGGCTTGTCGAGCCGCTTGGCGCTCGAAGAAAGCTTGCGCAAAGCCTGGCCGTTGATGGCCACTTTTTCGCGATCGAAAAACCAGCCGTATTTGTTAAAGTACTGGATCGCCGAACGGATGTGATAGAACAGCAGCTTCACATCCTTGTACGAGCCTTTGCCGTATTCGTGGGCCACCGAAACAAAGGGGAAATACACGGTGCGCGCGCGGCGGCCGATACGGCGCGACAGGTCGACGTCTTCGAGGTACATGAAAAACCGTTCGTCGAAAGCGCCGACCTCGCGCAGCAGATCGGAGCGGATCAGCATGAAGCAGCCCGACAAGGCCGGCACATCCATGATCTTGTCGTAGCCGCTGGCGTGCAATTCGTAGCGCGCCAGACGGCCGCTCTGCCGGTACAGCGCCGGCAAGAAGCGGCGCATCAGCAAATCGGTCGGCCCCGGCAACAGCTTGCACAAATTTTGCTGACGGCCGTCGGGGTAGCGCACACTGGGCATGGTCAGGCCGACGTCGCGGTTTTTTTCCAGAAAAGCCAGCAGCACCGGCATGACGTTGACATCGAATTGCAGATCGGGATTGAGCACCAGATGGTAATCGGAGCCGTTTGCCAAGGCATCGGCAATGGCCACATTATGAGCCGCGCCAAAACCGGGATTGTGCGGCAAATGGATGTAACGGGCGCCGCATTGGGCCGCTACCGGCGCCAATTTGTCGTCCGGCGAATTATCGACCAGATACAGCACGGCCGTCGGCACCGAGGCGACGACGCTGTGCAGCACGCGCCCGATTTGGGACGGCGTATTCTTGTAACTGACGACCGAACAAGTTATATGCATAAATAATGACGAATGAATCGGGCATAAATTGCGCCCGACAAGCACTACGCCCGCCAATCAGCTTGGGCGAGCGGATTTCATGTTACCACGGAGCTTTTGCTTAAATCCACCATACTAAGATTTACTTACGATATTGCGCCTTGCCGCTCTTGCCTGCCAGACCGTCCTTCACGCCGCGCGCCATCCATTTGATATGTTGCCAGGGCTGCGGCGACAATAAAGGATAGGCGAGCAGGCGGCGCAGCGTCTTGAGGATGTCGAGCAACTTCCATTGCCAGGGAATTTCCGGGCTTTGCATCAACAAAAGCGCATTGCGGATGATGTAATAGTGGCGCTCCGGGCCATGCAAGACCTTGGCCCCGGTGCCGATCTGCACCATGCGGTCGCCGATGTCGTGGTCCATGCGCGCATCGTCGACCACAAAACAGCGCAGGCGGCGGCTGCGCGCACGCAAACACCACTCGATATCGATGGCGTCGATAAACAGATCGGCGCGCATCGGGCCGACCGCGGCCAGCGCCGTCATCGCAATAAGTTTTCCAGAAGAAATCAAATAGCCGGCCTCGCTGCAGCCGGCCAGATCGGACTGCACTTTTTTGCGCGTATACAAACGCTCCGGTCCGATCACCACGCTGCGCAAACCGGTCTTGACGTCGATGAAACGCGGGCCGACCGCCGCCAGCGCCACCCCCAAGTGCTGCAGACGGGCGGCACCGTCAAGCAGGCGGCGCACCATGTCTTCCTGCGGCAGACTGTCCTGGTCGAACAAAATCACATGCGAGGCGCGGCGTTGGCGGGCCCATTCGATCCCCAGATTAAAACCGCTGCCGAGCCCCAGATTGCTACTGTTTTGCACAAAATCGGCGCCGCTTCCATCCAGAAAGGCGGCGACATCGACGCTGCTGGCATTGTCGATCACCACCAGATGCGCCACTTGCGCACGCAGGCGGGCAATCAGTGCCAGCAAAGTCGGCCGGTCGGGATTAAAGCTGACGATGATGGCGCAGACGCTGGCATCGGCGGCCGGCGCCGTCGATGACGGCACGGAAAGGACGTCAGACATGCTCGGCCGCCATCAGTCTTTTTTGCGCATACCAGAAAAGCAGCGCCGCATCGAGCGCCACCCGCACGCACCAGGCCAGGGCAACACCGGCGATGCCCCACAAATGAAGCAACATATAAATCATCGGTAAATACAGAACCAATTCAAGTAAATGAAACAGCGCCGTGACGCGCGACAGCCCGATGCCCTGCACGAAAGCAAACGGGATATGTGCCAGGCCGTTAAAGACGATGCCCACGGCAAGGATTTTCAACACCAGCGCGCTTTTCGCGGCAAATTCGGCGCCCAGCCAGATATGCAGGATATTGTCGGCAAACACAAAGATAAAGCCGCAGGTGAGCGCCAGAAAGAGCAGGGCGTAACGCGTGCTTTTCCAGAAAATGGCGCGCGAACGGCTACGGTCGCCGCCCTTGGCCGCCTCGGCAAACATCGGAAAACAGACGCCGGCAATCGCCCCCGGCACAATCAGCACCCGCAGCACCATCTCGAACGGCGTCGTGTAATACGTCACGGCCGACACCGACAGCGCGGCGCCGATAAAGAAACGGTCCATATTGACCATGATGGGGCTGACGACGTTGCTGACTGTCATCCAGCCGCCGAATTTAAGCAATTCCGGCAACAAGCCGCGCTCGAATTCGAAACGCCGGAAGTCAGGCATTGCCTTATCACAAGCCTGAACAAAAAATACCGTGGTCAAGACGCGCACTGCGGTCAGAATGCAAAATACCGGCACCAGGCTATTGGAAAACGGCAAGGCCAGAAGCGGCGCCGCGAAAGTCAGCACGCCAAGCGGGGTGCGCACCAGATTGAGCAGCTTGAAGGCCTGGCGCGCCTCGAGGATGCCGCGCAAACCGGTGGCCACCACCACGAACGGCAGCGCCGGCGCCAGCATCATGATCGACAGCTTGGCCTCGGCCCGCAAGGCCGGCGGCACCTTGAGCGCCGTATAAATGATCCAGTCCGACAGGGCCAGCAAAATGGCGCCGGCCAGCAGGCCAAGCAGCGTCATCAGCGTCAGTCCGGTCCACATCAGGGCCGGCACCTCTTGCTGGCGCCCGGCCGCCAGGCGCTCGGCAACGATTTGGGTCAAGGCCCGGCCAAGACCGAAATCGAACAGGCTGAAGTAGCCGATCAACATCCAGCCGATCGACAGCAGACCGAAGCGGTCGACGCCGAGATGGCTGATCAATAAAGGAATGGCCAGCAGCGCCGCCACCAGCGGCGCCACCTGGCCCATCAGATTCCAGCCAATGTTTTGAACAAACAGCCTGTGCACAAAGCCCTGACGCGATGAATCGACGGACCCCACTTAGCAATTACCCATTCGGTTGTCCATTCTCAGGCCAGGCATAAGCTTAGCGCATCCTGCCACTGCGGCAATTCGCAGAACGTGCTGCGCAGGCGTTCGCACGACAGCGTCGAATTCGGCGGCCGCGGGGCCGGCAAGGGGTACTGGTCGGTGGCGATCGGCAGCGCAATGCATTTGGCCGACAATTGCGTCTGCTCCAGAATCGCCTCGGTAAAGCCGTGCCAGCTCGTGCGTCCCTGCGACGTCAGATGATAGACCCCGCCGAAACGGTCCCACCAGGCGGCGGCGTCGGGCGCCACGCGCTGCTGGGCCAGGATCAGGGCCGTGGTATCGGCAATCGTGCGGCACCAGGTCGGCGCCCCGAACTGGTCGGAGACGATGCGCAGCTGATTGCGCTCGGTCGCCAGGCGCCGCACGGTCAGCAGAAAATTGCGGCCGCGCATGCCGTAGACCCAGCTGGTGCGCAAAATCAGGTGCGGAATACCGGTGGCGGCAATCGCCTGCTCGCCGGCCAGCTTGCTGCGGCCATAGACGCTGATCGGACAGGTCGGATCGGTTTCCAGATAAGGGCCGTCCTTGCTGCCGTCGAAGACATAATCGGTCGAATAATGGATCATCGCGGCGCCGATTTTTTTGGCCTCCTCGGCCATCACGCCGGGGGCCGTGCCGTTGATCAGCTGCGCCAGCTCCGGCTCGCTTTCGGCCTTGTCGACCGCCGTGTAGGCGGCCGGGTTGACGATCAGCTGCGGCTTGACCTCGGCGATCACGCGCCGGACGCGGTCGAGGTCGCCCAGATCCATTTGCCCGTGGTCGAGCGCGACCACCGTGCCCAGCCCCTGCAGGCTGCGTTCGAGTTCGTAGCCAACCTGGCCGGTACTGCCTGTCAGTAGAATTTTCATGGATATACCTCGGCATCGGCCAATGGCAGGCCTTGTTGGTCTTTGCCCGAGAGCGCCGGCGCCGCGCCATGCAAGGGCCAGTCGATCGCCAGCGTCGGATCGTTCCAGGCAATCGAGCGTTCGTATTCGGGCGCCCAGTAATCGGTGGTCTTGTATAGGAATTCGGCGGAATCGCTGGTCACCACAAAACCGTGCGCAAAGCCGGCCGGTATCCAGAGCTGGCGGTTGTTGGCCGCCGACAGCGTCACGCCGACCCATTTGCCGAAGTTCGGCGACGAACGCCGGATATCGACGGCGACATCGAATACTTCGCCGGCAATCACGCGCACCAGCTTGCCCTGCGCCTGCTGCACCTGATAGTGCAGGCCGCGCAAGACGTTTTTGGCCGACTTCGAATGGTTATCCTGCACAAACTGGACCGAGACGTCGGTCAGCTCCTGAAACCGGCGGGCGTTGAAGCTCTCGTAAAAAAAACCGCGCTCGTCGCCGAACACGCGCGGTTCGATAATCAAGACTTCCGGAATGGCGGTTGCTACAACTTTCATGTTCAAAATACCTTGTCGGTCAAAATGCGCAATAGATATTGGCCGTAGCCGTTCTTTTTCAGCGGTTGCGCCAGTTTCTCGAGCGCTGCGGCATCGATATAGCCCTTGCGGAAGGCAATCTCTTCGGGACAGGCCACTTTCAGGCCCTGGCGTTTTTCGATGGTCGCGATATATTGCGACGCTTCCAGCAGCGAATCGTGGGTGCCGGTATCGAGCCAGGCCATGCCGCGCCCCATCAGCTCGACATTCAGCTGTTCGCGCCCGAGGTAGACCCGGTTGACGTCGGTAATCTCCAGTTCGCCGCGGGCCGAGGGCTTGATGTCGGCGGCAATGTCGCATACCTGCCGATCGTAGAAGTACAGGCCGGTGACCGCATAATTGGATTTCGGCTTGAGCGGCTTTTCCTCGATGCTGATGGCATGCCGGCCATTGTCGAACTCGACCACACCGTAACGCTCGGGGTCCTGCACATGGTAGGCAAACACGGTGGCGCCGTCGGCCTGCAGCGAGGCATGGCGCAGCTTGGCATCGAACTCGTGGCCGTAATAGATGTTGTCGCCCAAAATCAGCGCCGAATGATCGTTGCCCACGAACTCGCGGCCGATGATGAAGGCCTGCGCCAGCCCGTCCGGCGAAGGCTGCACCGCATATTGCAGGTTCAGGCCCCACTGGCTGCCGTCGCCGAGCAGTTCGGAAAAACGCGGCGTGTCCTGCGGTGTCGAGATGATCAGGATGTCGCGGATACCGGCCAGCATCAGCGTCGTCAGCGGATAATAAATCATCGGCTTGTCGTACACCGGCAGCAGCTGCTTGGAGACCGACATCGTGATCGGATACAGGCGGGTACCGGAACCGCCGGCCAGGATGATGCCTTTACGGCGCACCGCACCGTTTGCCGCCGCGCTGGCGGCGCTTTTTGCCGCATCTGTTACTTCATGTATGCCTGTCATGCCGCATTCCTGTTGAAATAATTTTGTTCGATCCACTTCAGGTAATCGCCCGACTGGATATCCCTGACCCATTCGCGATGCGACAAATACCATTGCACGGTTTTTTCGATGCCGGTCTCGAAGGTCTCGCCGGGCCGCCAGCCAAGCTCGCGCTCGATCTTGCGGGCGTCGATCGCATAGCGGCGGTCATGGCCGGGGCGGTCCTGCACGCGCGTAATCTGCGTGCGGTAGCTGCCGCCGCCATCCTTGGGCGCGACGCGGTCGAGGATGTCGCACAGGGTATGCACGACATCGAGATTGGCTTTTTCGTTCCAGCCGCCGATATTATAAGTCTGGCCCGGGCGACCGGCCTCGAGCACGCGCCGGATCGCCGCGCAATGGTCGCCGACATACAGCCAGTCGCGCACCTGCTGGCCGTCGCCGTAAATCGGCAGCGGCGCCCCGGCCAGGGCGTTGGTGATCATCAGGGGAATCAATTTTTCGGGAAAATGGAAAGGCCCGTAATTGTTCGAACAGTTGGTGGTCAGGGTCGGCAAGCCGTAAGTATGGTGGTAGGCGCGCACCAGATGGTCGGCCGCCGCCTTGGAGGCCGAATACGGGCTATTGGGCGCATAGGCCGTGGTCTCGCAAAATGGCGGATCTTGCGGACCGAGCGTGCCGTACACTTCATCGGTCGAGACATGCAGGAAACGGAACGCGTCGCGCGCCGCCGGCGCCAGGCCGGACCAGTAGGCGCGCGCCGCCTCCAGCAGGCTGAAGGTGCCGTTGACATTGGTGGTGACGAATTCGCCGGGCCCGAGAATCGAGCGGTCGACGTGACTTTCGGCGGCAAAATGGACGATGGCGCGCGGCTGGTGCAGGGCAAACAGTGCCTGCAGCTGCTCGCGGTCGCAGATATCGCCTTTGACGAACAGGTGTTCTTTTCTGGTGCGCAGCGACTCAAGATTGTTGAGGTTGCCGGCATACGTCAATTTATCGAAATTGACGACTTCCTCGGCGCTGTGCGCGAACCAATCGAGTACAAAATTGGAGCCGATAAAACCGGCGCCGCCCGTTACAAAAATCATTTTAGTCTCCTGCGCTGAGCGCGAAATAATGCTTGCCCCACGATTTTATGTGATAAACGCGCCCCCGGGGATGAAATTCATGTAAATTTGTCATCCTTTATATCTACATTCGGTCCGCAATGACGCGATAATGGCGTCAAGCGCCCCGTCTTGCCGCCTGTCTCGGGGCGAGACCGCGCAAGCGGACATTTTTTCCTGCGCCGCCGCGTGCTGTAGGGCGCGGGCAGCCGATTAGCAAAGTTACAAGCATAAAGACCTTACACCCATGAATACCTATGTCATCGGCGACTTGCAGGGATGCTGGCAAGAGGCGCAAGCGCTGCTGGCGCAAATCGCGCAGCAAGACCGGCAGGCCAGGCTGATCTTCGCCGGCGACCTCGTCAATCGCGGCCCGCAATCGCTGCAGACCCTGCGCCAGGTACGCGCCCTGCCGCAGGCCGAGGCCGTGCTCGGCAACCATGACCTGCATTTGCTGGCGCTGGCGCACGGCATCCGCAAACCGCACCGCGGCGACACGGTGGCCGAGATACTGGCCGCGCCCGACCGCGACGAACTGCTCGACTGGCTGCGCCGGCGGCCGCTGGCGCTGTTCGAGCAGCAGCATCTGATCGTGCATGCCGGCGTGCTGCCGCAGTGGACAGCGCAGCAGACGATGGCGCTGGCGGCCGAGGTCGAGGCGGTATTGCGGGGGCCGGACTGGGTTGATTTCCTGCGAGAAATGTACGGCAACACCCCGGCCAGATGGGACGACAGCCTGCGCGGGATCGAACGCTTGCGCTGCATCGTCAACGGCCTGACGCGGCTGCGTTTTTGCAGCGCCGACGGCAGCATGGATTTCACGCTCACCGATCGCGCCGACAGCGCCGCCGCAGCCCATTTGCTGCCGTGGTTCGAGGTGCCGGGCCGGCGCAGCGCCGACGTCACGGTGGTGTTCGGCCACTGGTCGGCGCAAGGCCTGATGCTGCGCCCGGACCTGATCGGCGTCGACAGCGGCTGCGTCTGGGGCGGCTGCCTGAGCGCGGTCAGCCTGGAACAGCGCCAGTTGCTGCAAGTGGCCTGCCCACAATACCAAAAACCCGGATGACGTTTGCCGCCGACGCCGCCTAGGCCGGCGTCGGCGCAATCCCGAGCGCCTCGCCAATCGCCCGCTGGGCGGCCTGCGCCAGCTCGCGCCGGTGCACGCCGTCGCTGGCGATGACCGGCAACACAATCAATTCGACCGTGTAAGGCGCGCCGCACAAGACGGTCATCAAGCTTTGCACAAAACTGGTCTCGCCGACATATTCGATCGCGGCATGCGGCGTGCCGTCCGCCGCCAGATAGCGCAAAGCATAGGGTGCGATGACGGTCTTGGCGTCGATCGCCGCCTCGAACAGGTTCGGATGAAAAGGCAGTAGCTGGCCCTGGGCCGCAGTTGTGCCTTCCGGGAAAAACGCCACCCGCTGACCATCGTGGATGGCGCTCACCAGTCCGTGAAAAATGCGGCGCAAGTCGCGGCCATTGCCGCGCGCAATAAAAATCGTGCCGGCTTGCGCCACCAGCCAGCCGAGCACCGGCCAGCGGCGGATCTCGGACTTGGCGATGAAGCGGCACGGCGCCATGGCATTGATGACGAAGATATCAAGCCAGGAAATATGATTGGCGACGATCAGGGCATGCCTGAACGGCGGCGCCGGCTCATCGCCCCCGCACACCCGCAAACGGCCGCCGCAGATGGCAATCAGCTGCGCCGACCAGCGCTGGATGCGGCGCTCGCGGGCCGCCTCGCCAAGCCAGGGGAAAATCACGGCACACGTCGACAGCCCGCTGAGCAAATGCCAGCCGACCCGCGCCAGACGCCAGCTGACGACGAGACGACCGACGCCTCTCATCGACGCTCGAAGACGAGGCGGCCGGCGACCACGGTCGCCTCGACCTGACCGGCCAATTCGTAACCGATGAAAGGCGTATGCTTGCCCTGGCTGGCCAGCGCATGGGCGCTGACGGTCCAGCGCGCATCGGGATCGAACACGCAGATATCGGCGACGCTGCCGACCGCCAGCTGGCCGCAATCGAGGCCGGCGGCGCGGGCCGCGCCGCAGGTGACTTTCTCGAGCGCGCGCGAAATGGCGCCGTCAGCCTGGCCATCGGTCCATTTCAAGGCCAGCGACAGCAGCAATTCAAGGCCGGTGGCGCCCGGCGAGGCTTCGCCGAACGGCAGCAATTTCTCGTCGTCGTCGACCGGCGTATGGTCGGAACAGATGGCGTCGACAGTGCCGTCGGCCAGCGCGGCGGCAATCGCATCGCGATCGCGGCCGCTGCGCAGCGGCGGCGTCAGGCGCGCATTCGAGTCGAAATAGCCGATATCGGCATCGGTCAGATGGACATGATGGGCACCGACGTCGCAGGTGACCGGCAAGCCTTGCTGCTTGGCGCGCCGCACCAGTTCCAGGCCGGCGGCCGAGGACAGCCGGCACAGGTGGACGCGGGCGCCGGTGGCGGCCATCAATTCGAAAATCGTGTACAGCGCCAGCGTCTCGGCCATCACCGGCACCCCGGCCAGTCCCAGGCGCGAGGCGAACGGCCCGCTGTGGGCGATGCCGTTGCGTCCGATGTGCGCATCCTGCGGGCGCAGCCAGACCGTATAACCGAAGGTCTTGGCATACTGCATGGCGCGCAGCAATACATTGGTATCGAGGATAGGTTCTTCGGCCTGCGAAAAACCGATGCAGCCGGCCTCGGTCAGCTCCGCCATTTCAGTCAGCGATTCGCCCTTCAGGCCGACCGTCAGCGCGCCCAGCGGATGCACATGGGCCTGGCTCAGGGTCTTGGCGCGATGCCGCAGCATTTCGACCAGCCCCGGCTCGTCGAGTACCGGCTCGGTGTCGGGCGGGCAGACCAGGCTGGTCACGCCGCCCTGCATTGCGGCCTGCAGTTCGGACTCGAGCGTGGCCTTGTATTCATACCCCGGCTCGCGCAGGCGCGCCGACAGATCGACCAGACCGGGCGCCACGATCAGCCCCCGGGCATCGATCACGCGGGCATCGTCGAAACCGGCAATCCGGGCGCCGGGCGCCTCGATCGCGTGAATCACGCCGTCACTGACATACACATCGCGCAACGCATCGATGGCGTTGGCGGGATCGACCAGGTGGCCATTTTTAATTAATAACTTCATCGTCAATTTCCTGCCAATATGCTCATTACCGCCATGCGGACCGCAATCCCGAACGTCACCTGCGACAAGATCACCGCCTGCGGACCGTCGGCCACCGCCGAATCGATTTCCACGCCGCGGTTCATCGGCCCCGGGTGCATCACGATCGCATCAGGCTTGGCCAGGGCCAGGCGCTCGGGCGTCAAGCCGTAACTCTTGAAATATTCCTGCGCCGACGGCAGCAGGGCGCCGCTCATGCGTTCGTTTTGCAGGCGCAGCATGATGATGACGTCGACATCCTTGAGCCCCTGCTGCATGTCGGTATAGACCTGCACGCCCATCTGTTCGAGCCCCGAGGGCAGCAAGGTATGCGGACCGATGGCGCGGATCTCGGGCACGCCCAGCGTGGTCAGGGCATGGATGTCGGAGCGCGCCACCCGGCTGTGCAGGATGTCGCCGACAATCGCCACCCGCAAATTGGAAAAATCCTTTTTGTAGTGACGGATCGTGTACATGTCGAGCAGGCCCTGGGTCGGATGCGCGTGGCGGCCGTCGCCGGCATTGACCACGTGCACGTGACGCTGGCCGGTATCGCTCAAATGCTTGGCGATCAGGAACGGCGCGCCCGATTCGGCGTGCCGCACCACGAACATGTCGGCATGCATGGCGGCGAGGTTGTCGATGGTGTCGAGCAGCGATTCGCCCTTGCTGGCCGAAGAGGCCGAAATATTGAGGTTGATGACGTCGGCCGACAGGCGCTTGGCGGCGATCTCGAAGGTGGTGCGGGTCCGGGTCGAATTCTCGAAGAACAGGTTGAACACGCTCTTGCCGCGCATCAGCGGCACTTTCTTGACGTCGCGGTCGGAAATGCCGACAAACGACGAGGCAGTGTCGAGGATATGGGTAAGAATCGATTGCGGCAAGCCTTCGATGGTCAGCAGATGCTGCAGACGGCCGTCTTGAGTCAGTTGTGGATTACGCATGCGGTTTATTCTATGGTGAGCGTTAAGGTGCCGCCGGCGGCGCGCTGCAATACCAGCGCCTGGCCGGCCGGCATGGCCATGGTGGCGGCGACGAAGTCGGCCTGGATCGGCAATTCGCGGCCGCCGCGGTCGACCAGCGCGGCCAGCATGATTTTCTTCGGCCGTCCGTAATCGAACAATTCATTGATCGCCGCCCGCGTGGTGCGGCCGGTGTAGAGCACGTCGTCGACCAGCAAAATCGTGGCGGCGTTGACGTCAAAACCGATCTGGGTGCTCTTGACGCTTGGATGCAAGCCTTTTTCCGCATAATCGTCGCGGTAGAACGAGACATCGATAAAGCCGAGCCGCTGGCTCAGATTGAGGTCGCGCGCCAGCCTTTCGGCCAGCCAGGCGCCGCCCGAATGGATGCCGACGATGGCGACATTGTCGAGGCCGTGCAGGCCGGCCTGGACGATCTGCGATAACTGCAGGTACAAAGCTTCCGCTTCGAACGGATAGTGTTGATCAGAGGTGGACATGGTGTTTAAGAGTTGGCATCGAAATATTGTTGCAAGATGATGGCGGCCGCCTCGGCGTCGATCACCTGGCCGCGCCGGGCGGCGATCACGGCCGAGGAATAGCGCTCGTCGACCAGCAGCGCCGGCACGCCAAAGCGGCCATGCAATTGATTGGCAAAACGGCGGCAGCGCACCGTCATCTCGTGCTCGGCGCCGTCCGGGTGCAGCGGCAGACCGACCACCACGCGGCGCGGCTGCCACTGCGCCATCAGGGCGGCGATCTCGGCAAACTTGGCATCGTTGGTGGCCGCGCCGATCACTTGCAGCGGCCGGGCCTGGCAGGTCAGCGTATTGCCGATTGCCACGCCGATGCGCTTGAGGCCGAAATCGAAAGCGAGCACGGTCTCGATCTCGTCGCTGGCCGGCGCCTCGCCGGAAGACACCGTGCTGACAGGCTGCTTGCCAAGAGCGGCCGCATCGAGAGGACAGGAAGCAGAATTCACAGAATAGTAGGCTTATGCATGGCCGGCTTCGGAAGCGAGCATCCACGGATCGATGCCGAGCAATTTGAGGGCGGCCGCGTAACGCTTTTCGACCGGCAGCTCGAAGATGATGTGCGGATCGGCGCTGACTGTCAGCCAGCCATTGCGCGCAATTTCGGCTTCAAGCTGACCGGCGCCCCAGCCGGCGTAGCCGATGCTGACCAGGATTTGTTCGGGGCCCTTGCCGGCAGCGACCGCTTCGAGCACATCCATCGATGTCGTGAAAGCGACTTCAGGCGTCACTTTCAGCGACGAGGAAAATTGCGCGCCGGGCGTATGCAGGACAAAACCGCGGTCTTCCTGCACCGGGCCGCCGAACATGATCGGCTTGGTCGCCACCAGTGCGCTCAGATTGATTTCGAGCTTCAAGTCGATGCGCTCGAACAGCAGCGCCATCGTCATATCGGTGGCCTTGTTGATCACCACGCCGAGCGCGCCGTGCGCGCCATGCTCGCAAATATAGACCACGGTGCCGCCGAAATTCGGATCGGCCATCGCCGGCATCGCGATCAGAAAATGATTCGCCAGATTCAGTTCGGGTAGGCTCATTGCACAAAAATAGTTAGTTGGCAAAAACCCGGCAAGCCAGGCACGCGCGCGTTTTTTGCTTGTCTTGTCATGCCGCGTCGATGCTGCGTCGATTTTGCGCCGTGCGATCATGCCGCACAGCCCCAGCGTTGCGCCGATAGAGAGGTCGATGCCGGCGGTGATGATCACGAAGGTGATGCCCAGCGCCAGGAAGGCGTTGATGGCGATATG
>JAIZVZ010000149.1 GCA_021768485.1 Oxalobacteraceae bacterium
TGGATAACCATGTTTCCCACAACACAAGTACTTGATTTAATGCAAATTTGTGACCGTGATTAAAATCAAAGCGCCTCACGGCCTGCGAGCGTGGTGAGCGGCTGCAGGGTGGTCAGCGCGCCGCTGCGATTGAGCGCTTGAACCAGCCGTTACAGCAGCAAACACTATTAGCGATGCAGCCCCTGTTCTTTTGATCGCGCAGCCATTTCTTAGCCACATCGCTTTTCCATTTGGTCTCCCTATATTTTTTCGCTTATCGCCGCCCCGAACAAGGGTCTTGTGCCCCAAGGTCAAGCCCGAACCTGCTTTTTTCTCCACCGTTTAACGCCCGCCCCGCCCTTTTGCAGGCCTCGGCGATATTTGCATTCCAATCCCACGGCCAGACATGGACGGCGTTGCCGATGGCGTAATACAGGGGCTGGCCCGACGGCCCCATCACCATGTCGCGGATTTCACCGTCATATTCGCGTTCGGCGACGACCCGGCCCGAGGACACGTTCACGATCCGCAAGGTCTCGGCCGCGATCGCCAGCAGATCGGCGTCGCCGAATGCCAGCATCCGCGCAGCCGAGTTCGTCTGCACGTCGGCGAGCTTGTCGCCCGAATCGAGTCGCCGGATGGTTGTCACTCCTTTGTCATCGGCGTAGGCGAGCAAGCCATGTGCGGCGCTGAAGCTGACCGCCACAACGCCACTTTGGGCCTTGAAGATGCGCGCGCTGTCGCTACCGGTTTTCCAGAGGTAGATTTGTCCGTTTGCATCGCCGGCCGCAATCCACTCGCCCTTGTCCGAGATCGCCAGCGCGCTTGGCGCGCGCGCCATCGCGCGCAAGCCGGTGACCTTGCGTTCGACGACCGATCCCACGCGCAAGGTTCCGTCTTCCAGCGCCGACACGAAAAACCGGCCATCCGATGAGGTCGCCAGCCGGTCGCTCATTGCTGCGCTGTCGTCCATGCCGTAAACCAGGCCGGAGAGCCCATCCCAAAAAAACAGCCTCGGCACAGCCATCGCGTCGGACGTTCCCAAGACGGCGACGCCATGTGCGCCGACCGCAAACCGGGCGGCGCGCAGCAATGGTGGCGGACCGCTTCGGGGCAGGCCCACGAGCGTGATTTGCGTGAGCAGGCGTCCGGTGGTGCGATGCCATGCACGCCAGTTTCCGTCGGTGCCCAGGGCCATGAGCGACTTGCCATTCGGGCCCAGGGCAATGGCGGCAATCGCACTGCTTGCCCGCATCGTCGAGTCGGCCATCATGGTTGGAATCCAGGCCTCTACCCGGTCTTCAGTTACCAGCAGCAGCGTACTGCCGCGCGGCGCGAACGCCAGATCGAGCACCGTTTTTTCCGGCACAATCAGGCCCGCCTGTTCCTTGGCAAACAGGTCGATGACGACCACGGACGAATCATCGGCGACCACCGCAAGCAACTCGCTGGCATACATCGATTTGCCTTCTGCCAGCGCGCGGATGTCTGTCGTGTCCGTCATTAGCTCGCGCACGGTCATCGCCTCGGGCCGCTCGACTTCGGGCCGGCCATCGCTGAAGGCGAGTGCGCGGATTGGCCGCTCGCGCTTCGATTCGTAGACGACACTGCCATGTTCGCCCGACCAGACCCGGGTCACGCCATATTCGTCGCCGGCGGCAAGATAGCTGTCATGGATGCCGAAAGCCAGCACCCCAACCTCGCTTTCGGTAGCGAACTTCGTCAGAACCTTGCCGGACGCGAGGTCCCAGATCCGCACCACGTGCGATGCGCCAGTCGTCTCGTCATCCTCGATCCCGGCGTCGTCGCTGGCAATGGCAAGCCGTCGGCCATCGTTGCTGAAGGCGGCCGCCGACACCGTGCCCGAGTCCAGACTGGTCTCACGGAGGATTCTGCCGGAAACGGCGTCGAGTTCATCAACCGCAGCCGCCTCCGATCCGTTCGCGGTAGTGAGGATGCGGACACGCTTGCCGTCAGCACTGAACCGGGCCGCTTTTGGATAGGCCTCGAGTTCGACCTCGACGTTCCAGTGGTCGGCCTTCAGATCCCATAATGAAACGGTGCGCAAGTCATTGGCCGCCAGCACGCGATCGCCGCCCGGCGACATTTCAGCAAAAGCAAGGCCGTCAAGCGCCAGTCGCGCCGTCACTTTTCCGCTGCTCGTTTCGAACACCTCGACGCCATCAGTCAGTGTCACCAGGCCCTTCATGCCACTGCGGTCAAAACGCATGGACTGCGGGCGCTGTGAAAAATCAAGGCCGGACAGTTGCGGTGGCAACAGCGCCAAAGCACGCTCAAGTGCGCGCCCGCCGGTGTCGGTGGGGCGCGTCGAGACCGATTCGATGGCCAGCCGCAGCCCGTTCAGCGTCGACGGGCGCCCCGGAGAAATCAAGGCGCTCGCCTGTGCTGCCACTTGCGTCGCATAGGCTAGCTCGAGCTGACTGACATGCCTCTGGAAGAAAAAAAGCGGGATGGCGATATACAGCAAAATCTTCGGAATTTCGAAATTTTGCACCAGCCACAGTGCGGACGGGCGGACAATGCCTCTCAGTTCCGGGCGCTGGTCAACCGCCAGGACCGGCGCCGGCGTGGCAAGAAGCGCAAGCCAGTACTTCCACATGAAGTCGCCGTCAAAGTAAAGACTGTGGCCACCGTGATACCAGCGATTGTACAAAGCCGTGCCGCGCGCACCGTGAAATCCGATTCGGCCGGCCATTCCCGTAAAGAGCACAAATAGCTGGCTGACGATCAGAACATTGTCGTCGATGCCGCACTCATTGACGACACGCCCCACCTTGCCGCCGTCAATGGCGCCCGACCAGTCGAACGACGAGCGCAACACACTGCCCGCAAGAATCACCGTCCCGATCTTTGGCAATCGCTCTTTTTTGCCGGAACGAATAGCCATGCCGACGATAAAAGTGCCAAAGCTGTGGGCAACAATATCGAAGGTCTTGCCTTCATGCCTGCGCCCCAGCCGCTCGAGTTCGCGCCGAAAGAAAATCACCTCGATGCGGCGAAAGATTGGAATCAGAAAGGCGAAGATCGAGAAGTAGCCATACGAGTACTCCTCGGTCACGACTGCCGGATCGTGAAAACTGAGGATGCGCGACAGCTTCGCCGCCCAGTTCCCGTAGGTGTTGATCCCATGAACGGTCAAAATCACCTTGTCTGCGCGCTTGTGGGCCGCAGTATCTGCCTCACTTGCCACATCGCTTGCCGCATCGCTTGCAGCGGAAACGTCAGTCATCACGGCCCCTTCCACGCCAATCGTCGCTTCCGTTGCGCTCAGTCCCGTTTGCTCTCAGTCCCGTTTGTTCTCAGTCCCGGTTGCTCCAGTGCCGTTTGCTCCAGTGCCGGCGCATCAAGCGCATTGACGGCTCAGGCAAGCGACCAGCGTTCCGCCAGTGATTCATGTTTTTATATACTGCTGAGAGCAGATTGGATTTTTAAAAGTTCCTTTTCGCGGCTAAAAACTCTAGAGAAATAAGGCACATCAGCAAAATTCCCCTTGCTGTTGCGCTCGACCAAACCATCGGCGACAGTTTGCATCGACATACGTCCGCTTGGCCGTCGATTGATTCGGATGCGCATGACATTACGCCTGCGGCATATCATGCAAATTAACGCATGGCCGGCACCGCGCCGCGATATCCCCACAAACTGTTGACAGGCCTGTGGATAACCATGTTTCCCACAACACAAGTACTTGATTTAATGCAAATTTGTGACCGTGATTAAAATCAA
>JAIZVZ010000082.1 GCA_021768485.1 Oxalobacteraceae bacterium
GAATCCTTGTAAATCTTGAAGCCGGCCAGCGGATCGGCGAGAAAGGCAAATTTCATGGAGCGGTTTCCGTCAGAATCGAGTCCCTGATTTTAACAGGCTAAGGGCAGCACCGCTCAGCCGCAACAGTACAATGAAGGGCAATTATCGCGACCGCGTCATGCACATGACCGGCGGTGGCGATCCACGACTTGGTGCGGCGTCAATATACTTCCGGATTCGGATCGGTGCGTTCCATTTCCAGCGATGCCGCCAGCAGGGCCAGGCGAGCCACCACCCCATACATATAAAACCGGTTCGGCGCGGCCGTGCCCGGTTTTGCATTAATATCGGGCATCGAATGTTGCTGAGCAAAAGCCAGCGGCACGAAATGCGAGCCCGGCGCATTGAGGTTCTGGTCGATGTCGCGCTCTTCGTTGACGCGATAAAAACCACCGACCACATAGCGGTCGATCATATAGACAACGGGTTCGGCGACGGCATCATTGACGCGCTCGAAGGTATGCACGCCTTCTTGCAAAATGACGTCGTGCACTTCCTGGCCATCCTTGATCACCGCCATCTTGTTGCGCTGCTTGCGGTTCAAGTCCTTGATTTCACTGGCATCTTTGACCGTCATGATGCCCATGCCATAGGTCCCGGCATCGGCCTTGACGACCACGAACGGTTTTTCCTTGATCCCGTATTCCTTGTATTTCTTGCGGATTTTGGCCAGCAGCACGTCAACATTGCTGGCAAGGCACTCTTCACCGCTGTGGTCCATGAAATTGATCTCGCCGCATTTACCGAAATACGGGTTGAGCATCCACGGATCGACATCGATCAGCTTGCCGAATTTTTTCGCCACCTCGTCGTAGGCGGCGAAGTGATTGCTCTTGCGCCGCACGGCCCAGCCGGCATGCAGTGGCGGCAACACGCTTTGCTCATGCAGATTTTCGAGAATGGCCGGCAAGCCGGCCGACATATCGTTATTGAGCAAAATCGTGCACGGATCGAAATCCTTGAGGCCGGCGCGGCGGCCATTGGCCGAGCGCACGATCGGTTCGAGGACTAGCATATTTCCATCTGGCAATGCAATCGGGGTCGGCTCCGTGATCTCGGGCGACCACGAGCCGAGCCGGACATTCAAACCGGTCTGGCGGAAAATCTGCATCAGGCGCACGACGTTTTCGAGGTAGTGACCGTTGCGTGTGTGGCCTTCCGGAATCAAGAGCAGATTACGGGCTTCTGGGCAATATTTATCGATGGCCGCCATCGCCGCCTGCACCGAGAGCGGCAACATGTCGAGCGACAGGTTGTTAAAGCCGCCTGGAAACAGGTTGGTATCGACCGGTGCCAGCTTGAATCCGGCATTGCGCAAATCGACTGAACAATAGAACGGCGGCGTATGTTCTTGCCATTCCATGCGAAACCAGCGCTCGATGGCTGGCGTCGCATTCAAGATCTTTTTTTCGAGTTCAAACAGTGGGCCGTTCAGGGCCGTCACGAGATGGGGAACCATGGATTACCTTTGAGCTAATGTCCTTATTTTAACGGGATTTTTACCCGCCATGCGACAGTAATACGTGACTGCGTCTATTTTGGGCCGAAACACGTTTTTACAATGGCAACTTCGCGGCAATTTGGCCGCAGATCAGCCTTACTTGGATCATGGTTTTGCCCGACAAGTGCGATGTGCCGGCTTTTACCGCTGTTTCTTACCCGCGCGCAGCGCCCCGCTATTCGCCCTGGCACTGTGCCCCTGCCAGGCAGACTCGGCGCCACGCCATAAAAAAAGGCCTCGGAATCGAGGCCTTTCGGACATGCATGCGACTACGGCATCATGGGTGATAAGCACTTTCGCCGTGGCTGCTGATGTCGAGGCCTTCGCGCTCGGCTTCTTCGCTGACGCGCAAGCCGATTACCAGATCGACAACTTTATAGGCAATCACCGAGATAATCAGCGACCACAGAATCGTGGTGCCGACGGCGATCGCCTGGATCTTGACCTGGTCGAGAATGACATAAGGATCGGCCGACATCTTGTTGGCGACATAATCAAAAATGCCTTGTCCGCCCAGAGCCGGGGCCGCAAACACGCCGGTCAGCAAGGCACCGAGAATCCCGCCGACGCCATGCACGCCAAAAACGTCGAGCGAATCGTCGGCACCGATCATGCGCTTGAGGCCATTGACGCCCCACAGGCAAATCACACCGGCCAACAAGCCAATCGCCAGCGCGCCCATCGGACCGACATAACCGCAGGCAGGCGTGATGGCAACCAGACCGGCCACCGCACCGGACGAAGCGCCGAGCATCGATGGCTTGCCCTTGAAAATCCATTCAGCAATCAGCCAGGACACGGCGGCGGCCGCGGTTGCCAGCAAGGTGTTGACGAATGCCAGGGCAGCGACGTCGCCGGCTTCGAGCGCCGAACCGGCGTTAAAACCAAACCAGCCGACCCACAACATCGAGGCACCGATCATGGTCATGGTCAGCGAATGCGGCGCCATCGATTCCTTGCCGTAACCGACGCGCTTGCCGATCATGAATGCGCCGACCAGACCGGCAACGGCGGCATTAATATGCACCACGGTACCGCCAGCGAAGTCGAGTGCGCCTTTTTGCCACAGGAAACCGCCTTTTGCCGTTTCCGAAGCGAGCGTCGCCGCATCCTTGATGCCGTCAGGACCAGGCCAGAACCACACCATGTGAGCAATCGGCAAATAACCAAAAGTAAACCAGAGGACAATAAAGGCCAGCACCGCGACGAACTTGGCGCGCTCGGCAAAAGCACCGAGAATGAGGCCGCAAGTAATCGCCGCAAACGTGCCCTGAAACACGACATAGACGAATTCAGGAATGACCACGCCCTTGCTGAAGGTGGCGGCAGTGGCAAAGCTCGCCTTGACCGGATCCCAGATACCCGACAGAAACAGCCGGTCGAATTTGCCGATAAAAGGACTGCCCTCGGTAAATGCCAGCGAATAGCCATAAATGCACCACAAGACGATGATGATGGCAAAGACCATGAACACTTGCAGCAGCACCGACAACATATTCTTCGAACGGACCATGCCGCCGTAAAACAAGGCCAGGCCGGGAATCGTCATCATGATCACCAGCACCGTCGCCACCATCATCCAGGCGGTATCGCCCTTGTTCGGGGTCGGCGCGGGGGCGGCGGCGGCAGGAGCGGCGGCGGCCGGTGCGGCTGCGGCCGGCGCGGAAGCCGCAGCAGGAGCGGCCGGCGCGGCGCTAGCGGCGACGCTGGCAGCGGCGCTGCTGACGGTAGTTGTGGCAGCCGGCGCCGCTTTTTCCGCCGTTTGCGCACTGGCCGCGGACATGCCCAGCGTGGCAGCGAAGAGCAGGCCAGTCAATAAAGTCGTTATGGTGTGTTTCACAAGGCCCCCTTTACAATGCTTCATTGCCGGTCTCGCCGGTACGAATACGGATAACTTCTTGTAGGTCATAAACAAAAATCTTGCCGTCGCCAATCTTGCCGGTACGCGCAGAGTTTTCGATCACTTCAATGACGCGATCGACGATGGCATCGTCGACGGCCGCCTCGATTTTTGTTTTTGGTAAAAAATCGACAACATATTCGGCGCCGCGATACAACTCGGTATGACCTTTTTGCCGGCCAAAACCCTTTACTTCTGTAACGGTGACGCCTTGCACGCCGATATCCGACAGTGCTTCGCGCACCTCATCGAGTTTGAACGGCTTGATAATTGCGGTAATGAGCTTCATTTCTGACCCCGATTAAAAAGTTTTGAAAACCGATGCCACCAACATCGTTTGCCCATGAACTTGTGGTTCGCTGGCGACGCATAGGCTGTCTTGCCGACATTTCCACCGATCGCCGCAACGCACCATGAACCATGCCGTACTCGGTCGTCATGTCGATCTTGCGATCAATTTCACAGGCGTTACCGGCATCAACCGCGTTTGCGACGCACTACCGTGACTTAAATGCAGTAACTTAATAAATGCAGTAACTTAAATACCGTGACCGCCCCCAGTGAGGCCTATTACAATGGCGCTCGTGGTCGCCATGACGGCATTCAGAGACCCTGCCTTGTCGCACACCGGCACCAATCCTGCGGCTACACAAGCGACTGCCGCAAACAATGACTACTCTCCGGGGCGATGCTTGATATAAGATTGCCCCATCATGGCAACTAACCGTGAGAAGTCTGCGAATGCGTTAACATGTTTCCTTGTCATTATAAGCAGAAGTCATGCCAGCGATCATCATGCACCAGATGGGATTACAATGGACAAATCAAGGGCAAAACACGCTGATACCGGCATTGAATGCACTGTCTTAACGCTCATTCTCGATCAAACTGCGCCAAAATGGTGCAAATGTTAATAAGGAAAGAATATGAATACTTTTTTCGCTGACTTGCAAAACAAGATCAACCAGGCGATCGAGCAGTCTCCGGCCAAAGACATCGAGAAAAATGTGAAGGCAATGATGAGCCAGGGTTTTGCCAAACTCGACCTCGTCACGCGCGAAGAATTCGATATTCAGGCCATGGTTTTGGAAAAGACGCGCAGCAAACTGGAAGCGCTCGAAATCCGCGTCGCGGCACTGGAAAAACAGTTGGCCGCGCCCGAAACGGAAAAATAAGCGCGCCGGCGGCGCCGGCGCTGCCGGTTGCCGACACTGCCGCTCGCCGGCGCAGGCAAGCCCCCCCCTTCCTCAAAGAAACCGGCCCCGCTCACCGGCGCCGGAGCCCGGCCCGACAAACTGGCCGGTTTCAACTGGCCGGTTTCAATTTCCGGCAGCTTGCCGCTCAATTCTTAATTGCCAATCAGTAATCAGCAATCAGCAATTTGCCGGCCACCGCATTTCCGGTCCGTTTTGCCCAAAAATTCGGCGGGCCGCTCAAGCGCCACCGAACATCGGCTTGAACATTTTCGGGCCGCTTTTGCAACCGCGATTTGCAAACCCGATTTTCAAACCCGATTTTCAAATTCAGTTCATCAAGGCGGACCATGGCGAAAAAAAGCGGCGAAGCCGGCGCGGCATTTCGGCCGCGCGCCAAAAATATTGCGCCACCGCTTTGACGACCGCCTTGCCCGATGCGCCGAACGAAGCAAGACTTGATGACATCATGCGGGCGCGCCAATCATGCCACTTCCGGGCGCCAGGCCACGCCTCGGGCACGGCTAGATACCAGATGTATCAAGCGACTATATGCGCGCCGTCAAAATGGTGCATATTGCATCATTTTGAGCCATTTTTTGTTGCTTACCCAACATAATGCGCATTGACGGCGCATGATGCACCAAGGTCACACATTGCTGTGTTGGCCGAATTTTCAGCGCCACGGGCGCGATTCACAATATTTAATTTTCCAATTTTCGCTCTACAGCGATCTTGCACGCAAACGCTGCAAGCCCGGCAACTCTTACCAAAAGACACAAAAACTCACGCGCCGAAACATCTTGAAACATCTGGCACGCCATTTGCTAGAAGTCATACCAGTAGCGCCATATTGATCTTGTCTCAGGTTTGTTGATGCATTTTTTTGGGAACTCCTATGAAATCAGTCGCGACACCACATGCCCGCTCCAAATGGGCCAATATGAACCTCGAAGAAATCGTCTCGCCGTCTATCCGACGCATATTGATCGGCATGGCGCTCTCCGCTTTGCAGCTGGCCAGCATGCCGTCGCTGGCGCAGGAAATCACGCGCACCGGCATCCCTGGCTCGACCTTTCCGATTTCGCTGGCGGTCGGTGTTCCCGCCAACACCCGCATCACTTTTTTCTCCGGAACCCTGGCCCAGGTCAGCAATCCCGACGCCCCCAAAGATTCCTATGAAGCGTATGGCGATACCAACACGCAAACCCTCTCGGTCTTGAAGCGTATTGAACAATTGCTGGCCAAGGAAGGATACGGGCTCGGCGATGTCGTCAAGGTCAACGTCTTCATGGCCGGCGACCCCAAACTCGGCGGCAAGATGGATTTCGCCGGATTGAATGCCGCCTACAGCCAGTTCTTTGGCAGTCCAACGCAACCGAACAAGCCGGTCCGCACGGCTTTGCAGGTGGCCGCGCTACCGATGCCGGGAGCGCTGGTCGAGATCGAAGTGACGGCCGCCAAGGTCGTTGCCGCAACGGCAAAAACCAAACCTAAAAAATAAGCCCCCGATGAGGCGGCGCCGCTCATCTCGGCGCCACGCACTGAACCAATTTGCTGCTGCCCGCTGGGCTGCGGTATGGACCCGTTTTTTTTGCCTAAAGGAGTTGTACCCATGCTACATGTTCTCCGCACTCTTTCCAGCCGCTCCGCAGCTCCCCGCCCCAAGCTTTTGTCGCAAGCCGTGGCCGGCGCCTTCAGCGGCCGCTCCATGCCCGCCATCTCGGGCGCGCTGCTGCTGGCCCTGCAATCGGGACTGGCCATCGCGCAGACCGCTCCCGCCGCCAGCGATAGCAGCGTCGACAAAGTCATCGTCACCGGCACCCGCACCAGTGGCTTGAAGGCGATCGACAGCGCCTCGCCGATCCAGGTGCTCGACGCCGGCTCGCTCGAACGCACCGGCCAGCCCGACCTGATCCAGGCCATTGCACAAAACATTCCATCCTTTACCGCCCAGGCAGTCGGCGGCGATACCGCCAACATGACCTTGTCGGCCCGCCTGCGCGGCCTCAGCCCGAACGACACGCTGGTTCTGGTCAACGGCAAGCGCCGCCACACCACCGCCAACCTGGCCGTGCTCGGCGGCCCATACCAGGGCGGTGCCGCAGCCGATCTGAACTTCATTCCGGTCTCGGCGATCGACCATATCGAAGTACTGCAAGACGGCGCCGCGGCCCAATACGGCTCCGATGCGATTGCCGGCGTGGTCAACATCATCTTGAAAAAAGAAGCGCTGGGCGGCTCGCTCACCACCTCCGGCGGCGGCTACTATGATGGCGGCGGCCGGACCGGCGACGCCTCCTTCAATTATGGTTTCGATGTCGGCGAACGAGGCTATCTGAATCTGTCGGCCGAAGACAAGTTCCATGGCCACAGCGACCGCGGCGGCGACGATCCGCGCACCGGCTCACACGTCAATAGCATCTCCGGCGACGCCGAATATCACTTGAAACTGCTGTCGCTCAACGGCGGCATGAAGCTCAATAGCGATACCGAGTTCTACAGCAACGCCACCTACGGCAAGAAGTCGGCCGAGGCATATGAAAACTACCGGATGCCGACCCGTCTGCCGACCATCTATCCGCACGGCTTTTCCCCGCTCGAGACCATCGACGAAACCGACATCGGTGCCACGGTCGGCATCAAGGGCCGCGTCGGCGAATGGAACTGGGATTTGAGCACCACCTGGGGCCAGGATACCGACAAGATCGGCGTCATCAACAGCGGCAACGTCTCGCTCTACAACGACACCGGCTATACGCCGACGACTTTCCATGCGGGGAATTTCATCGCTTCGCAAGCGACGTATAACTTCGACATCAACCGCGAAGTCAATGTCGGCTGGAAGACGCCGCTGACCATGGCTTTCGGCCTCGAACGGCGGCGCGACACATATGAAATCGATGCCGGCGATGCCGCCTCGCGCTACAAGGAGGGTTCGCAATCGTATCCGGGCTTTTCGCTCACCGATGCCGGCAGCTATAGCCGCAACAACTCGGCCGTCTATGCCGACTTCTCCGGTTCGCCGATCGACAAGCTCAAACTCGATGCCGCCGCCCGTTTCGAGCACTTCAGCGATTTCGGCAGCGCCCGCGTCGGCAAGCTGACCGGCCGCTACGACTTCACGCCCGAAGTCGGGGTCCGCAGCACGGTCAGCAACGGTTTCCGCGCACCGACACTGGCCGAGGAATACTATTCGGCCACCAACGTCTCGCCGACCTCGGCCTTCGTCCAGCTGGCGCCAAACTCGATCGGGGCCAAGCTGCTCGGCATCGACGGCTTGCGTCCTGAAAAATCGAAGAACTATAGCGTCGGCCTGGTTCTGCATCCGGCCCCGGGCATGTCGCTGTCGTTCGACGCCTATCAGATCAAGATTACCGACCGCATCGTCGGCAGCGGCGCCATTTACGGTTCCGGTTCCGCCATCGTGTCGGCCGCGGTAATTGCAGCGATCAAGGCCAACGGCAACGTACTCGACTCGAGCGTGGCCCAGACCGGCGTCAACATCTTCTCGAATGCCGCCGATACGCGCACCCGCGGCCTGGAAGCGGTCTTTACCTACGGCACCAAGTACGATGGCATGGGACGCGTCGACTGGTCCGCTGCAGCCAGCTACAACTCGACCAAGGTCACCAAGATCAACGACACGCCGTCGCAAATCTATCCGCAATTGCTGCTCGATAAGACTGCGATCTCGGACCTGGAAACGGCATCGCCGAAGTTCCGCCTCAATCTGGGCGCCTTGTGGAAACAGGGTCCATGGGCCGTCAATCTGCGCGAATCGATCTATGGCCCGGCAGCCGAATGGGGCTCGGAAGATGGCGTGACTTACTACGAGACCAAAATCTCGACCAAGGCCATCACCGATCTTGATATCAGTTACCAGCTGACGAAATCGGTCTCGCTGTCGATCGGCGCCAACAATCTGTTCAATCAATATCCGAACAAGGTCAGTGCCGGCTTGCTGGCAGCAGAACGCGCGGCAATGGACAACGCTGCGGTAACTGTCTATCCGAGCTTCTCGCCAATCGGCATCAACGGCGGCTATTACTATGCGAAGATGAACTACACGTTTTAAGAAGTTGTCGCATGATCAAAAAAGGCCCTGCGGGGCCTTTTTTTTCGACTCCTGCGCCCGGCAAGCGCACACCCGCCGCCGAATTTATAGACTTATGAACCGCTTCCGCAGTTCTCATGGCTTCATGGCTTCATGGCGCCATTACTTCACCGCGTCATTGCTTCACCGCGGAGCACGACGCTGACGTGACAGCGTGGACGCTTAATGGCGCGGCACAAGCAGCCCAAGCACCATCGACAGCGCAAAAAAAAACCGCCGAAGCGGTTTTTTGTGCAAGAGAAGAGCGCGACGTCAATGGATATTGGTCGGCGCATCCTGCTTCGATACCGCGCCGGCACCCGAACCGCTGCGCACGGCCTGCACTTGCTGCAAGCTGACCGCCGACGCCTTATTGCCCCACGACTGGCGGATATAAGTGATGACCTGGGCCAGCTTTTCATCGTCGAGCGAGGCCGCAAAAGTCGGCATGCCGGCCCGGCCTTTCAATACCGTGCCGATCAGGGTCGTGGCATCGCCCTGCACGAAGGGGCTGCTCTTCAATGCCGGAAAGGCACCGGGAATGCCGGCACCGGAAGGCATGTGACAGGCGGCGCAATTTTTAGCAAAAACCGTCTTGCCGTCTTGCGTCTGGGCACCGGCCTGCGCCGCCAGGCCCAGCAATACCAACATGGTTGCGATCTTCATGCTTGCTCCTTATGCCGTCAGGCGGCGATGGATGCGGCCGATCTGCGCCCACGCCGACTCGATCGCTCCGGCCTGCCAGCCGCCAAGATAACTCATATGCTCGCCGGCCAGCAAAGTCCGGCCCTCGCCTTCGAACAGCACCGGATAGGCGCTGGCGCGGGTCTCTTCGCTCCAGACCGCCCAGCCGCCCAGATTGTATTTGACGCGGTGCCAGGCGACGGAAAACGCACTTTCGAAGGAGCTGCGATACTGTCCGGGGAAGATTTTCTCGCCGGCGGCGAGCGCAAAATCGGCGCGTTCGGCGTTGCTCAGCGCGCTGATCTCGGCCGCGTCGGCCTCGAAGTTATAGTAGCCGAGCAAAGTGCCCTTCTTGCCTTGCCAGTTGGTCGACGGCAGCGAGATCAGGTTGATGCCTTTTTGATCGGTCAAGACATGGCCGCCGTAAATGCCGTCGTCTTCTTCCCAGAAGCGGCGCTTCATCTGCAGACCGATCTTGCCGACCGGCGCATAGGCGGCGCCCTGCAGCGCCAGCTTGAACTTGTCGGAAAAATTGGTCTCAACCTGGCGCAGCACCGACAAAGGGATCGTGCACAGGCAAAAATCGCCCTTGATCACGCTGGCGGCGCCGCTGGCCAGATCCTTGACCGTCACTTCGACCTTGTCGGGGAAATTGCGCAGGCTGACTACTTCGGTGTTATAGCGGATCATCTTGCCGACGCGTTTTTCAAACCCCTTGGCGATGCCATCCATGCCGCCGATCGGCTGCAACATCGTCGCCTGCTGTTCGAATTCGTGGACCGAATGGTAGATGTGACCGAGCTTCGATTGCAGCAGGTCGGAAAAACCGAGCGGGTCCGACGGCACGCCGGGGCCGGGCGAGATGCCGGCGCCGGGGTTGACCTTGTAGCCGCGCCCGGGCGTGCCGCGATAACGCAAATCCTTGTTCGACAGATAGCCTTCGTTGACCAGATAGTCGATCAGCAATGTCTTGTCCTGGGCCGTCACCTGCTGGTCCATGATGCCGCTCTTTAAACTCTTGGCCAGCAATTCGTCGACATAGCCGCGCATGTCGGCCTTGACTTCGAACTGGCGCATGCGGCGCCCGGCCAGCGGGCTCTTGGGATTGACGCTGTAGACATAAGAGGCGTCATTGTCGTTGTTGAACAATTCGAGAGGAATGTCGAACTGCTTGGTGTAGTGCAAGGTCGAACGGTGATTGAAGGGAATCCGCCACGGGCCGAAATTGAGGTACTGTCCTTTCTCGAAATGACAGACCTGTTTTTCGCCGCCGAGCTCTTCCAGCACCTTGCCGTTGCGCGCCGTCTGGCAGCGCCCGCCGGCAAAGCCGCGCGCCTCGACCACCTTGCACGTGTAGCCGAGCTTGCTCAGCTCGTAAGCGGCCGTCATGCCGGCCACGCCGGCGCCGAGGATGACGACGGTCTTGCCTTTGCCGCTACCTTGCAGCAGCGGCGGCGCATCGGCTGTGGAGGCGATATCCATGCCCCACGCTTTCATGCTGGCAAGCAGAAAACCGCTGCCGCCAATGGCCATCGCCCTGGCTAGGAAATCCCGACGGGTCGGACCGGAAGTCATCGAAGTTAAGTCGTTCAGTTCAGTTGGCATAATCATCCACAGTAGTTAAGACGCAGTTCCTGCTGCCATATTCAGCAAAAGCCATGCCACGCCGACAATGGATGACTGCCGCGTCCTATATAGACAAGTCCCCCGACAGCTTGCGCAGGCGGGCGCCGCCAGCCCCACAATCGGGTGCACCGTCAAGGTGCCAACGAGCAACGGTGACGCAGCGCTGCACAAGGGTGGTGCACTGGCCGCTTCCATGCCGTTGCGCCCCGGCGCGCGGGCGCAACGGCGCCAAACCATGATCTGCCGTGTCGCGGGAATACGGCGCCGGCGCTACATTGCATGCTCATCATTCCGAAGCTGCCATGACATACACCTCGAACCGGAACCCACTGCGATGAGCCTGGCCGTCCTCCACAGCCGCGCGCTGAGCGCCATGGATGCCCCCAGCGTCACGGTCGAAGTTCATCTGGCCAACGGCTTGCCATCGTTTGCCATCGTCGGCCTGCCCGACACCGAAGTGCGCGAAGCAAAAGACCGGGTCCGCGCCGCCTTGCAAAATACGCGCTTCACCTTTCCCGCCAAGCGCATCACGGTCAATCTGGCACCGGCCGACTTGCCCAAGGACTCGGGACGCTTCGATCTGCCGATCGCGCTCGGCATTCTGGCGGCTTCGGGCCAGTTGCCGGCCGATCCGCTCGACGGCTATGAATTTGCCGGCGAATTGTCGCTGTCGGGCCAGTTGCGGCCGATCCGCGGCGCGCTGGCAATGGCGCTGGCCATCGCTGCGGAGCCGCAGCGGCGGCACTTCGTCGTGCCCTGCGCCAATGCCGACGAAGCGGCGCTCGCCAATGGCATCGAGATTTATCCGGCGGCCACGCTGCTGCAGGTATGCAGCCATTTCTGCGCCATCGAAAACGATGGCCGCCTGGCGCGCCACGCCGCACCGCCGGCCACGGCCGCTACCGCGCACTGGCCCGACTTCGCCGACGTCAAGGGCCAGCTGCAAGCCAGGCGGGCGCTCGAAATCGCCGCTGCCGGCCGCCACAGCGTACTCATGCTCGGCCCGCCAGGCGCCGGCAAGACCATGCTGGCCACGCGCTTTGCCGGCATTCTGCCGCCGATGGACGAACAGGAAGCGCTCGAAGCGGCGGCCATCGCCTCGCTGTGCGGCGGCTTCGATCCGGCGCGCTGGAAAGTGCGCCCGTATCGCGCGCCGCATCACACAGCCTCGGGCGTGGCGCTGGTGGGCGGCGGCAGCGTGCCGCGCCCCGGCGAAATTTCTCTGGCCCATTGCGGCATATTATTTCTCGACGAATTGCCCGAATTTCAGCGCCATGTGCTCGAGGTCTTGCGCGAACCGCTAGAATCGGGCCGCATCACGATTTCGCGGGCCGCGCGCCAGGCCAATTTCCCGGCCCGCTTCCAATTGCTGGCCGCCATGAACCCCTGCCCCTGCGGCTATTTTGGCCACCCCAACGGCAAATGCCGCTGCAGTCCCGATGTCGTCAATCGCTATCAGCAACGCATTTCAGGACCGCTGCTCGACCGCATCGACATGCAGATTGAAGTGCCGCCGCTTGACCACGCGAGCCTGAGCGCGGCCGCACCTGCCGAAGCCTCGGCGCCGATGGCGCAGCGCGTCGCCGGCGCCATGGCCCGACAGATGGCGCGCCAGCACAAAGCCAACAATTTCCTCGGCAGCGAGGAACTGGGTCTGCACTGCGCGGTGAGCGAGGCCGGCGCGCAGTTGCTGAAAATGGCGATGAGCCGGCTGCAATGGTCGGCCCGCACCTATCACCGCGTGCTCAAAGTGGCGCGCACGATTGCCGACCTCGACGGCGCGACAGCGATCGCGCCGCAACATGCGGCCGAAGCGGTGCAATACCGGCGCGCGCTCAGGTCGCCGTGAGGCGGCCACGAATGCGCCGGCAAAGAAAGGCATTTTTGCCGACCGCCGTTCAACCATCGCGCCAATACCGAATACGCCTTTGATTTATGCCAGAACTGCGCGCACCGAACAGCCTACATTAACAATATCGTGCTCGGTATTGAGGGACAGCCAATGAAAACGCCCACGAATTGCATGCTACATTTGGCCATGCTGTCGGCGCTACTGTCTGGATGCGGTGGCGGCAGCGATTCACCGGCGCTGACAACCACGCAGACCACCACCACACCGACCACGACCACCACAACCACCACCAGCACCACCACGACCACCCCAGTGACCGTGGTGCCGGTCCTGTCGACAACGCCAATCACACTGCAGCTGCATGCCAGCGTCGGCACCCCGACCTGGGCCGACGGGCCGACCGCCACCGGCGGCCGCGGCACGAGCATCGATGGCGTCAATTGCGTGTCGTCGGAGATCTATCATATCCACGCCCATGTGGCCATTATCAAAAATGGCGAAATGCTGGCAATCCCGCCGGCGATCGGCTTGACCGGATGCACCTACGAAATGCACACGCACGATGCCTCCGGTGTTGTCCATATCGAAACCGATACGACACGTTCTTTCCTGTTGCATCAATTCTTTTCGTTATGGGGCATGCCGCTTTCGCGCAGCAATGTGGCCAACATCACCGATCTGCCGGTCACGGTCTATATCAACGACGCCAACGGACTGGCACTGTATTCGGGCGAGATCGGCGATATCGAGTTGACGGCGCATCGCGAGATCACGATCTTGCTGGGGACCGTACCGAACGAAATTCCATCCTACACCTGGGTCGGCCTCTAGACGCGAAGCAAGCTGACGCAGAATATGCCGATACCGATACCATATGGGCGTGGCCGGCCCGCACTGAAAGACCATGCGGGTCGCCCTGTCCAGGCAAGCTAAACAGGCAATCTATTTGAGTAATTTATTTGAGTTATTTATTTGAGTAATTTGTGGCGCCGGTGCCATTCCTCGAGCGACTCGTGCGGCCATAGCTGGCAGGCGACATGTCCTTTTCCTTTCGGCACCTCGACCCACGGCGCAGCAAAAGCCAGCGCCGCCTCGACCACCTCCGGCGGTTTCGGCAATCGCGTGTCGATGGCCGAAGCAAAAGGGTGGACCAATTCGGGCCAGCGCGGATCCCACAGCCACAGGGCGCTGCCGCACAGGCTGCAGAAATGGCGCGCGGCCGGCGAACGCGTGGCGCGCCTGCCGGCCGCGCGCAACAGCGCATGATAGATGCTCACGTATTTTTTGCCGCGCACCTTTAGCGACGCGGCGACGCCACCGAGATTGATGGCATACCCGCCGCCGCCGGCCGTCTTGCGGCAAATCGAGCAATGGCAATGCATATAGGGAAAAGGCGTGGGCGACTCCAGCGTAAAACTGACCGCGCCGCAATGACAAGAACCGTGAAGCTGCATGAGGCCTCCTGCTTGTCTTGCCGAGCACTATAAATGAATGCCGGCCCGATGAATGCCGGCCCGATGAATGCCGGCGCAGATGGCGGCCGCGCCGTGGCCCGACGCCGGCCAGCGCCAAGGTATCAGACAGCTCTTGCACGCATCCGGTTCACTAGGCTGTTTTCTGGCTGGCGAGACCGGCCCCGATATTGTATTTTTTTAAAATCTGCTGATGCAGCGCCGACAGCGCGCCGAGTTTCGCATAGAGCGGATTGAGGCGGCGCATGCGATCGATCAGGGCCAGCGCCTGTTCGCCAAGCTGCTCGTCCCACCCGAGATTTTCCAGATGGCGCAGCAGCGCCAGCGCCGCATTAAAGACCACTTGCGGATTATCGGGCAATTTGCTGACCGCTTCCGTCATCAACTCGACGGCCGCGCCATAATCGCCCTGACTGGCCTTGGCCGCACCGGCCGCCACCAGATCGCCGACTTGCTGGCGGCTGCGCTGCGCCAGCTGTTGCCCGAGATCGGCGCGGCCGGCATCTTCAAATACGCTCATCGCCTTGGCCATCGCGGCGTCGTTGCCGGCATTGCGCATGACCTCCATCATCACTTCCTTGGCGGCCGATTCGAGATCGTTATTCAGGCAGCTGCGCGCCAGATCCATTTTCAGCTCGTTGGAAGCGCCGACGCTGTCGCGGCTGGCCGCCACCGCCGCCGTCAGCGCCTCGGCCAGACGCGCCTGGTTGCCGGTCGCTTCATGCAGCATGATGGAAGCGACGGCACTGCACAGGCTGGCATTCTTGACGCCATACATCGTTTTATCGAGATCGCGAATGGCCGCCGCCGCCGCATTATTGTCGCCTTTCCGCACCAGCGTCTTGACCAGTTTGACATGGTCTTCGGGATCGCGGAATTCGGAAAATTTGGCCTTGGCGACCACTTGCTTGAGAATTTTTTCAGCAACCTCATTGTCGCCCGTTGCCAGCGTCGCCTCGCCGTATCTGCGCAAGCGGCGCACCGCATGCGGCGACACGGCCACGGCGGCGGCCAGCACCGCGCACGATTGCTCGAGCTGGCCCATGGCGGCATGGGTCTTGGCCAGCCAGTCGTAGGCATCGACGAATTTGGCATTGCTGGCCACCAGCGCTTCGAGCATCTCGAGCGCTTCCGCATAGCGTTCGCGCACGAACAGTGTTTTGGCCATGCCCAGCCGGGCCCAGCCGATCTGCCGCGCCTCGAACAGCTGAGAATAAATCCGCTCCGCGGCGTCCGGTTCGCCCAGCACCATGTGCAACTCGGCGCGCAAACGCTGAAAATCGATGGCATAGCGCGCATGCGTGGTTTCGCCCTGTTCGCAGCGCGTCAGTGCCTCGCGCTGATTGCCGATTGCGATCAAACGGTAAATCGCCATGAACAGATTGCGTTTTTCCTGCGCGCGCGTGATGCGCACCATGAGGCTGTCAACCGTAAACGGCTTCAATATATAGTCGGTCGGCCCCAGTTCGGCGGCGCTGGCAACCTTGCTGGCCGTGCCTTCCGAGGTCACCATGAAAAACATCGTGGTAGCGTTGATCAGATTATGGTGGCGCAAATCTTCGAGCAATTGCTGGCCATCCTGGCCGCCGTCCAGATCGTATTCGCACAGCACGATATCGAATTTCTTGATCGATAGCTGACGAATGGCGAGGCTGGCGCTGGGCACCTGCTCGACCTTGGTCAGGCCGCACTGCATAAACATACTGTAAAAACTGGCGCGCATCCCCTGGTGGGGTTCAATGATTAAGGCGCTTAAACCGTCAAGTTCACTCATTTGATTCATCCGAAAATACACTCATGCGCCGAACAGGCGCGCTGCCACGCCAGTGGCTTGATGCGCCTCATATTACTGGAGCCGTCACAATTTTGCTGAATTTTGCCAATGAATACGGTGAATTTCCAACAATTATTAATGGCGAGACAAGGCAGAATTTAAAACAGCCTCTTTAAAGGTTGCAAATTGGCAATTAATTACGCGCCCTCTCCAAGAAGTTCGTATAATGTATAAAAACTCTGCTACTCTTTTATGACGTGCACCGTGTCTTGTCCGTTTTTATCGGCGCCCGGTGCGCAGACGCCGCGAACGTCGTCGATAGCGTCGTGCGAGGCCTGGTCAAGGCCGTCACAGCATGCCGGGGTTTGATTATTCGTATATTACCGATGAGGATTACATCATGCAGGACAGCGCAGCAAGCACAGCGACGGAAAACAGTCAGGCCCCGAAAATAGGCAGCGATATCGCCGGCAACGAATTTCTGGCATTTACGCTCGGTCAAGAAGAATACGGCATCGACATCCTGAAAGTGCAGGAAATCCGCGGTTATGAAGCCGTCACCCGCATCGCCAATGCGCCCGACTTCATCAAGGGCGTCATCAACCTG
>JAIZVZ010000083.1 GCA_021768485.1 Oxalobacteraceae bacterium
GTATAGTAGCTTAAATAAGAGCGAACTGCAAAGCTGAAGCACTTTTAGCGCATATCGATCGGGCAAAGATATGAAGCCCCTGCCAGTCGATTCGATATGGCAAAATGCCCGGCTAATGATATCGCATAGGCAGCGGTCAGCCGACATGGCCGCCACATCAAGGAAACAGATGCAAAAATTAATCTCGGAATTGGCCAGACTCTACCTGCCGGCGGACACTGTTGCACACGACGCGCTCGAATCGCACCTGCGGGGCCAGACAACAATTGCCATCGATCTGGCCGACCGCCAAGGGCTGACGCGCGCCATGTGCATTCCATTCAACAAAACGGACGATGGCGACGACGCGCAGCACTGGACCCGCTTGTGCGAACTGGCCAATACCCTGCAGACCGAGTTCGGGTTTCCGGCGCCGGCCGTGAGCATCTCGGGGGCCGATGGTTACGCTCTCTGGCTATCGCTGAAAACGCCAGTACCCGTCGCCCGGGCACAGAAATTTCTGGCACTGCTGCACCAGGCCTGCTTGCCCGAGATCGACTTTCATGCCGCCGGCACCACGGTCGAATTGCCGCCCTGCCTGCACCGGGGCAGCGGCAAATGGGCGGCCTTCATCCATCCGGGCCTCGGTGCATCGTTTGCCGATGCGCCCGGCCTCGAGATGGCGCCGCCGCTGGCCGGCCAAACCGCTTTTCTGGCCGGTTTGCACAGCATCGACGACAGCCAGTTCGCACATGCACTGGACCTGCTGGGGCAATCGCAGGAGGCGGCGCAGGAGGTGGAGCAGAAAGCGGCGCCGGCGGTGAACATGCCGCAAGCGCAAGCAGCGACGGCGACGGACGGCCTGCTTTTGCGCGATGCGACGCTCGAGGACATCGTCAAATTCCTGCACGCGAAAAATATCGAGCCGACCTTCCGTCATCTGATGCCCAAATAAAAATCGGCTCCCGTCAAATGTTTCGCTGCTTGTTGGCGGCCATATCGATGACGAAGCGATAGCGGACATCTTTTTTCATGACCCGCTCGTACGCCATGTCGATCTGATCCGGGCGAATCATTTCGATATCGGCCTTGATGCCGCGCGCGGTACAGAAATCGATCACTTCCTGGGTCTCGGCGATGCCGCCGATCACCGAGCCGGCAACGCTGTTGCGGCCGAAAACCAGGCCCATGCCATTAATCCCCTGCAGATTGTCCATCGCGCCGACATTGACCAGCGTGGCATCCAGTTTGAGCAGGTTGATAAATTGCTGCATCGGATACGCTTGCGGCACGGTCGAGATCAGCAAATCGAAATGACGCGCCAGACGTTTCATCGCTTCCGCATCGCTCCACAATACAGCCTCCTTGGCTCCCAGGCGACGGGCGTCGGCGAGCTTGCCGGGCGTCGTGCTGAACACCGTCACTTCAGCCTTGCGCGCCACCGCGAGCTTGACGGCGATATGGCCAAGGCCGCCGAGACCGATCACGCCGACCCGCTGTCCGCTCTTCAAATTCCAGTGCTGCATCGGCGAAAAAGTCGTCACGCCCGCGCACAGCAATGGCGCGGTGGCAGCCAGATCGGCGCCGGGCGGAATACGGATCACGAAATGCTGCGGCACCACCATTTTGTCGGAATAGCCGCCATAGGTCGCACCGCCAAGCGTCGGGTCCGGCGAGTTATAGGTGAAAGTGGCGCCTTCGGCGCAATTCTGCTCGCGATCGCCTTCGCAGGCCTCGCACTTGAGACAGGAGTTGACCATGCAGCCGACACCGCCGATGTCGCCGACCTTGAACTTGCTGACGGCGCTGCCGACCGCCGCGACGCGCCCGATCACTTCGTGACCGGGCACGCTCGGATAAGTGGTCGGCATGACTGCGTGCCACTCATCGCGTGCAGTATGGATATCGGAGTGGCAGACTCCGCAATATAAAATCTCGAGCAAGACATCGTTCGGCTGCAGCGCGCGGCGCCTGATCTGCAGCGGCGCGAAGGCACTGCCCGCGCCGGCGACGCCCCAGGCCCGGGCCAGGTATGGACCACTGCCGGGGCCACTACCGGGAGCATTTTTCGAACCGCCGCCGCCCGGCGCCGCGGAGGCGGCATTTGCCGGCGCGGCCCCTGCATTGGGCGAGGCTGCCGCCAACAGCGGTGCCGCAGCCATGGCCGCGCCCGCCATCAACATGTGGCGACGCTCCTTGAGCAGCGATTGTTCTTCGGGATTGTGAGCGGAATCATTACATTGCCTGCACATGTCTGCCTTCTCCATTCATTGCGATATCGTTGAAAAATATGGCGATCAAGCCGCATACTGTTCGTCGGCGACGTGCTCGAACCAGTCGGACGATTTGCCCTCGTGAGCTTCCTGGATGGCGATATGCGTCATCGCCGTGCCCGGTGCGGCGCCATGCCAGTGTTTTTCGCCGGGTGCGATCCAGACGATATCGCCAGGCTTGATTTCCTGCACCGGCTGCCCCCACAACTGCACGCGGCCGCAGCCGTCGGTCACGACCAGAGTCTGGCCCAGCGGATGGCTGTGCCACGCGGTGCGCGCGCCCGGTTCGAAAGTCACGGCGGCATTGGACACGGTGGCCGGCGCTTCGGCCTGGAATAAACGGTCAATCCGCACCGTACCGGTAAACCAGTCGGCCGGGCCCTTCAGCGAAGCGATGGAGCCATTACGTACGATTTTCATATTGCATATCCTTTTATTGTTAAAAAAATGTCCTGCCATTGATGCATCGATGGCGATGCCGGGCACACCGCGGATCGCTCCCCGGCCCCGCCTCAGGCCGCACTCACCCCAAGGCTTTGCCGCACTTCGAGCGTCGGCGAGAGCACCAGTTTCACGATCAGGTCCGACAGACTGTCGAGCGAGACGTCATGCCCGATAAAGGCTTCGCCGGCGCGGGTAAGCTGGTAATTTACGGTGGCATCATGCGTAAACCAGCCCGGCCGCAATATCGTGTAATCGAGGTCGGAGCGTTCGATGGCCAATGCCGAGTCGCGGTAAGGATCGAGCACGCTGCGATATCTTTCGCCCGGCACTTCGCCATAAATGCCCATCGAACTGATGAAAATCAGGCGTTTGAGCCCCGTCGCGTGCATGGCGGCGATAATATTGCGCGCCTGCTGCGCCATCGGGCCGGCCAAATTGGCGTACACGACATCCTGGCCACGCATGGCCGCCTCGAGCGCATCGCGGTCGAGAACGTCGCCGTCGACAATGGCTACGCGCGCCGGGTCGGGATTGGGCAGCCGCCTGGCACGGCGCAGGTATAGCGTCAGCCTGAGATCGTCGCGATCGAGCAAAAATCTTGTCGTATTGCGCGCCAGCTGGCCGTTCGCGCCAAGGATGAGAATGCGTTTCATATGTGTATTTCTGCTTTCTTGGTATTTCTGCCGCGTCAAACGGCACAGGAGCTCCTTGATGTCCACATCGCCTGAGCGCCGGCGCCGCCGATCGCGCGCCGGCACGCGGAAGGAAAACCTATTCTCCCGGTGGAAAATCGGTGGAGGCGGCCAGCGCGGTCTGCGTTTCGAAATCTGCAATCCGCTTGCCCAGTATCTCGAGCGTGCTTGCCAGCGCCTGCGAGCCGAGCACCATGCGCAGCGGGGCCGGCTCAAGTTCGACGCTGTCGATAATGCGCGCGGCCATGCGCGCCGGGTCGCCGGCCGCCAAGCCGTTCTTTGGATCGAGCATGCGCAAAAAGCCGTGCGCCGGATTATTTTCGTATGCCGGCATGGGCTCGGCCACTTGTGCGCTGCCATAACGAAATTCGGTGCGGGCGCCGCCCGGTTCGACGATCGTCATGCCAATGCCGAAAGGGGCGACCTCCTGGGCGACCGACTCGACAAAGCCTTCAATACCCCATTTGGTGGCGTGATACAGTGAATTGCCGGGGAAAGCGACCTGCCCGCCATAGGTGGAAATCTGTATGATGCGTCCTTTTCCCTGGCGGCGAAAATGCGGCAACACGGCCCGGATCAGCTGCATCGAACCGAGCAGATTGGTGGCAATCATGTCGTCGATCTGCTTGTCCGACAATTCCTCCGCCGCGCCAAACAGACCATAGCCGGCATTGCTGATGACGACGTCAATCCGCCCGAGCCGGGCAAAGGAGCGCTCGACCACCGCGCGGATGGCGGCCGTGTCGGTCACGTCAAGGATTTCGGCATGAAATGTCGCCGGATAGCGCTTGAGCAGGTCGGCGATCTTGCTCATCTCGCGCACGGTTCCAAGCACATGGTCGCCGCGCTCGAGAAGTTGTTCGCTCAGCTGGCGACCGAAACCGCTGCTGACGCCGGTAATAAACCAGGTACGTTGTGACATCTGAAATTCTCCCTTACTTAATCTGGTGTAAATAGAAGTGCATGGCCGAGGCAGTGGCAACCGGCCTTTTTCACGACAAGCAATCATCGACGGCCGCCGGACCGGCGGAAATGAAAACCGGGCGGCTGGCCCAGCGCTTTTGCAGCAGCGCCGTCGCCAGACAAGCAATCCCCGCCAGGCCGACAATTGCGCCCATGGGCCATGGCGTGCCGTCGGCAAACCAGCCGAGCATGGCGGCGCTCAGAACGCCACTGCCGTAGTGCATCGCGCCGACCAGCGACGAGGCGGCACCGGCCTGCGTGGGAAATGCGGCCAGCGCACTGGCGACGGAATTGGCGACAATAAGACCGCTGACCGCCATGAACACGAAAATCGGCACCGCCAGTCCGGCCAGCCCGCCCCAGCCAAACCTGGCATCCATGGCCAGCACGATGCCGGACACGGCGGCGATCGAGGCGCCGGCCCGGAAAATGCGGTCGCTCCCCAGGCGCATCACCAGACGCGTATTCAGGAAATTAAGGCCCATCAGACCGGCGATGTTGACGCCAAATAGCAGACCGTAGGCTTGCGCCGGCACATGGTAGTAATCGACATAGGCAAACGGTGTCCCGGCGATGAAAGCGTAACAACCGGCATAATAAAATCCGCCCGAGACGGCATAACCGAGCAGCCTCGGATTGCGCACAAGAGCCAGATAGTCGCTCAGCGTATCTCGCAGCGGTGCCTGGCTGCGCCTGTGCACCGGCAATGTCTCGGGCAGCAGCCAAAGGGCGCCCAGCGCCAGCAGGCCGGCGGCGACAAGAATCCAGAAGATGGCGCGCCAAGACCAGAACAGCAACACCTGGCCGCCAGCCAAAGGCCCAAGCAGCGGCGCCACCGCCATCATCAGGATCAGGACTGACAGCATTTGCGCCGCGCGTTCGCGGGGATAGAGGTCGCGCACCATGGCCCGCGCCAGAACCGGACCGGCACACGCGCCAACGGCCTGCACCAGGCGCCAGGCGAGCATCTGAGCAATGCTCAGCGAGAGCGCACAGCCAATCGATCCGATCACAAACAGCGCAAGACCGGCAGCAATCGGAGGCCGTCGCCCGTAGCGATCGCCCAAAGGCCCCCAGAGCAACTGCCCGAGGCTAAAACCGACCAGAAAGGTCGAGATAGTCAGCTCGACATGCGCGATAGCAGTGTGAAAATCAGTCACCAGTGTCGGCAGCGCCGGCAGATACATGTCGGTTGCAATTGATGAAAAAGACATCAGGGCGCTGAGGATAAGCAAAATGCGCAAATCATGGCTGGCTGGCTTGACGGCGCCGCAATCACCGTTGCGGCCGCGCGATACGGCATCGGAAAACGTGAAACGGTCAGACATGGTTGCTGCACTCCATTTTGCTCAGGTTGCTCAGGTAATCGTTGGCATGGGCTGGCAATGCACCGGCCCGGGCGCCTTTGGCGGCGCCATGGAAGTACTATACGGCCGTCTTCACTCGTTGATAAGGAGTCATAATCGGCATAGGCTTATGAATTGAGCTAATGAATCCAGCCAATAAATAAGAAAGATTGACTTGGTAATTTAGTTGTATTTCTGTCAAATTGCAGGCAGAATCAAAAAAAATCGATTTGATGCAGTCAAGTCCTGTCTCCATTCGCGGAGACAGGCATGGCGCCGTCGGCCCAGTCATCAATACACGATCCAATGCGGTCAAATATCTTATAAAATATGGAACAAGAATGATCTTGAATCAGTTTTTGCCAATCCGGGCTCTTGCCAAATCCTCCGCATCCTGTAAGCGGCAAATTAATTTGACCGCGGCGCTGATTACCGCCCTGATGGTCGCCGTCGCGACGTTTTCCGGCAGCGCTCAAGCCAAAGCAAACAAGGATGGGTATGCGACAGCCGCCGAGCCGGCCTGGGTTGTTGCCGTAAAGACAAAATCTTCGCCGTCCTCGCCTCCTTCGCCGCTTCTTGCACGCTCATCGATGCACTACGAGTTGCTGGATGAGCAACTCAAGATCGATGGCGCAAATGCCGAGCAGTACCTGCATGTCATCCGCGTTGTCGATACAGTCGCCGGCCTCGGAGCGGCGGCGCAAATCGAAACCGCTTTCGATCCCGAATATCAGACCCTGACCATGCATAAGCTGCGCATTATCCGCGGCGGTCGCCTCATCGATAAACTCTCGCGCACCAAAATCAAGCTGTTGCGAAGGGAAAAAGAGCTCGAATCGCAAATGTACGATGGCCGCGTTTCAGCCTCGATCGTCCTTGATGATGTCCGCGTCGGCGACAGCATTGAATATTCGTATTCAATTAAAGGCAGCAACCCTGTTTTCAAAGGAAAGTACCTCAATACTTACTGGACCTCGATGGTGCTGGGGCCGACCTCGCTCTATCAACTGCGGATGCTGGCGCCGGAGAACCGGACCATCAATCATCGCGCCGGCCCCGAGATCAAGGTCGCAAGCAGTGTCCACGGCGGCCTGCGGGAAACCATATTCCGCCGCGAGGCCATTGCACAGCTCCAGCTTGACGGCACGATTCCCGTCAGCGCCTATATTCCAGACCAGATTCAGCTGAGCGAATTCACAGACTGGAATGAGGTTGCGCGCTGGGGCGAGCGGGTATTCGAGCCGTCCATGCCTGCCGCGCCGGCGGTCAAGGAAGAGGCCAAAAAGATTCGGCAGGCGACGGCGGTGCCCGCCGATCAAGTGCTCTATGCGCTCAACTTTGTACAGAAACAGATTCGCTACTTCGGCACCGAGGTCGGTCCTTACAGCCACCGCCCGGCCGCGCCCGGCAAAGTCATAGAGCAGCGCTTTGGCGATTGCAAAGACAAGGTCGCCTTGCTCATCGCCATACTGCGCGAGCTCGACATCAACGCCGCGCCGGTCCTCGTTTCCACCGAATACCTCGATGACGTCGGCTTGCTGCTGCCCAGTGCCGGGGTGTTCAACCATGTCGTGGCCAGAGTCAAGCTGGGCAACGATACCTACTGGCTCGACGGCACCCGCAGTCACCAGAGCGGCCCGCTGACGCAGCGGCAGTCGATCGGCTTCGGGAAAGGCCTCGCCCTGCGGGCCGGCGAAATGGATTTGCTGAGCATGCCAGATGCGGCAAATGAAGAACGGACCCAGGTCGACGATCACTTCCATATCCACAGTTACACCGAAGATCCCTTGCTTGAGTCGCGCATCACTTTCCGCGGCGAGTCGGCCGAAGCCATGCGCGCCAATCTGGCAAGGTCGACTCTCGAGCAATTCGAGACCGACGTCACCTCGGAGCTGGCCCGTTTTTATCCTGGCATTACGCGCAATGGCGACACCCGGATCGACAATAGCGAAACCGAAAACGCCATCTCGATCGTGGTGCCGTTCAAGGTGCCGAATCTGTGGAAATTCGCGGACAAGAAAAGACTGTACGCGACGGCGACCTTCTGGAGTCCGGCGCAAGCGCTGCGCTTCCCGAACGATCCCGCGCGCAAATATCCGTTCCGTATCCAGGCGCCCGGCATTTACCGGCACAACATCACCTTCGACTTCCCCGACAATGTCGCGCAAGGGGTCAACACCTTCCAATACGATGACAACGGGCCGATCTACAAATACCACGTCGATTACCGTGCCGAGCCGCGCCAGCAGATATCGAAGGCCGAACTGCGATTGCTGAAAAATCAAGTCGACACCGCCAGCTGGCCCGCATATACCGACAAAGTGGTCAAGCTTTACCCGCGCCTGTCGACGGTTCAGATTGTGCCGAGCGTCGCCCTGTCCCAGGTCGACAAACTGTCGGCCAACATCAAAGACCTGGCCCAGGCCATCGATGCCAGGAAAATCAAGGTCTCGACACCGGTCCAGGCCAGCGCCAGGTTCGGCTATCTGGTGTCGAGCGCGCAGCTCGACAGCGGCCGGCTGGCGCCGAAATTTCGCGCTGACGTCTTGGTCGAGCGCGGCATTCAATTGGACAATTACGGCCAGCCCTTCGTGGCCGCCCTCGATTTTGAGGAAGCGATGCGCCTGGTGCCCGACAGCGCCGAAATCTTCCAGGCCGCGGCAGTCAATGCGTTTATCCGCGGCGACGACGCGCGCACGCTGGAACTGGCAAACAAAGCGCTGGCGATCAATTCATCGTCCGCCTCGCTGCACCTCAAAAAAGCCCACATCTATTATCTGGCAGGGCAATACCAGCAAGCCAAGACGGAACTGCTCGAATTATTAAAGAACAGTTCTGAAGTTGAACGCAGCTACGCAACGATATGGCTGTATTTCACGGCACGCCGTCTTGGCGAAGACGCGGTCGAAACGACCAAGGCCTATATGCCGACGGCCTCCTCGCCAGCCTGGCCATACAAGGTCTTGAAATACTTTACGGCCGGCGGCGATGTGCAGGGCGCGATCGCAGAGGCAAACGGCACGCAAAAAGACCCGTCCAGGCTATGTGAACTGTATTTTTACCTCGGCGAAAAATATCTGCTGGACGGCGACAAGCGGCAGGCAAAAATCAATTTTGAGAAAAGCGTCAACACCGGCGTAGTCGAATTTGATGAATACAATATGGCCAAGCGCGAAATGCAATCGTTTGAGCGTCAGACTCAATAATTACCGTCAATAATTACCGTCAACAATTGCCGGCAAAGACAGGGGTGCCGAACTGAGCGCAGAGATGGCGCGTCGCCGCCGCGCCATGGATTCGGCAGCCTGTGCGCCAGACTGAACTGCTCAGCGTGGCGGCGCCTCGACGCCCGAAAATGCCAGCACCGCATCGGGCAGCCGCGCGCCGCGGACCTCGATTGCCGACACTGCGCGGTTTAGTTCGGCTATTTCAGAGGCCGTGAAGACAATCGCGCTGGCGCCGAGATTGTCGAGCATGTGCGCCATCTGGGTCGTCCCCGGAATCGGCACAATCCAGGGTCGTTGCGCCATCAGCCATGCCAGCGCGATTTGCGCGGGCGAGGCTTGCTTGCGCCTGGCCCAGTTCGTCACCAGCTCGACCAGCGCCAGATTGCGCGGCAGGTTTTCCGCGGCAAAGCGCGACTCGACCTTGCGGATATCGCCATCGGCGAAACGCGTGTTGACGTCAATCGCCCCGGTCAGAAAGCCGACGCCGAGCGGACTCCACGGCACAAAGCCTATTCCCAGTTCCTGGCACAGGGCGAGGATGCCCTCTTCGGGGCCGCGCCACAGCATCGAATATTCACTCTGCACGGCGCTGACCGGCAAGGCCGCATGCGCGCGGCGCAAGGTGTTCGGCCCCATCTCGGACAGGCCCCAGTGCAGTACCTTGCCTTCCGCCATCAGATCCTTGACGGCGCCGGCCACATCTTCGATCGGCACTTGCGGATCGACGCGATGCTGATAAAGCAGGTCGATGCGGTCGGTCCGCAAACGCTTGAGCATGCCGTCGACGGCTTGCCGGATATGGGCCGGCCGGCTGTTGAGCCCCGGACGCCGCTGGCCCGTCTCGAGATCGATGTTCCAGCCGAACTTCGAGGTAATGACGACTTCGTTACGAAACGGTGCCACGCCTTCGCCGAGAATGCGCTCGACTTCATGCGGACCGTAGGCTTCGGCGGCATCGAAAAAAGTGACGCCGTGTTCGAAAGCGGCGCGGATAATCTTGATCATTTCGGGCCGGTACGGCACCGTCGTCTGATAGGTCCGGCTCATGTTCTGGACGCCGAGGCCGACGCCAGACACCGCGAGCATGCCGAGCTTGCGGCGCGCCGTCAGCGGCGCCGTGCTTGCCGCCGTGCTGGTCATCGCCGCCGGCGCCGCAGCGCCACCGGCGGCCGGCACTTGTCCGTAGGCGTGCGCGGCCAGCGGCGTTGCAGCCAAACTGGCGGCCGTCAGCAGAAAGCCGCGACGGCCCTTGCCTGATTCTTGTTTCGTTGCCATTTTCAAGACTCCTTTTGTTTGCGGTGCAACCACGGAATGTGCGCGATTTCCGTTCACTGGCGCTGGCAACGATCAGATGTCGAGCCGGCGTTCCTTCATCCACTTGATGATGGCCGGATCGCGGTGCGAAAAAAAGCTGCTGCTTGCGGTTTCCAGGGTGGCGATGGCGGCCAGGTCGGCGTCATCGAGGCGGAAGTCGAACACATCGAGATTCTCGGCCATGCGCGCGCGGCGCACGGTCTTGGCCAGCGTTACGATCTGGCGCTGCAGCAGCCAGCGCAGCACCACCTGGCCGATCGATTTGCCGTGTTTTTCCGCGATGTCGAGCAAGAGCTGATTCTGGAACAGATTGTTCCTGCCTTCGGCAAAAGGCGCCCAGGCTTCGACCTGCACGCCGTTTTCGCGCATGACCGCGGTGCTGTCCGCCTGCTGATGGAAGGGATTGACTTCGATCTGGTTGATCGCCGGCGCAATCTCATTGAATGCCATCAGATCGAGCAGACGGTCGGGGTAGAAATTGCTGACGCCGATTGCGCGCAGCTTGCCGCCACGGTAAGCCTCTTGCATCGCGCGCCACGAACCGTACACATCGCCGAACGGCTGGTGGATCAGGTACAGATCGAGATAGTCGAGTTGCAGCCGCTGCAGCGACTTGTCGATCGCCAGCCTGGTCGCTTCGTAACCGGTTTCCTGAACCCACAGTTTGCTGGTGACGAACAGCTCTTGCCGGGCGACGCCGCTCTTTTTGAGGGCATTGCCGACGGCCGCCTCGTTGAGATAGGATGCGGCCGTATCGATCAGGCGGTAGCCCGCACCGATCGCATCGAGCACGCTGCGCTCGCACTCGGCGGGGTCGGGTATCTGGAAGACGCCAAAGCCGAGCATCGGCATCCGGAGTCCGTTATTGAGCGTGACATAGTCCATTTTTCCATCCTTTGAATTGACTCTGATGACAAGGCCTTCTAGCGGTCTATCATTTTCTGCGCCGCCGGCGCATACCGCGCGCCGTGCACGGCAATCGTGGCAAGCGCGTCGCCGATCTCTTTTAACTCGGTGGCGGTCAGCACCAGCGCCGCCGCGCCGAGGTTTTCTTGCAGGCGGTGCAGCTTGCTGGTGCCGGGGATCGGCACGATCCACGGCTTTTGCGCCAGCAGCCAGGCCAGCGCAACCTGGGCCGCGGTGACCTGGCTGCTCGGCATGCGCGATCTGGAGGCGGCAATTTTTCCGACGAGGTCGACCAATGCCTGGTTCGCCTTGCGCGCCTCGGGCGCAAAGCGCGGCACCGTATTGCGAAAGTCGCTGGCGTCGAACTGCGTCGTCTCATTGATGGCGCCGGTCAGAAAGCCCTTGCCCAGGGGACTGAAGGGCACAAAGCCGATGCCCAGTTCTTCGAGCACGGGCAGGATCTCGTTTTCAGGTTCGCGCCACCATAACGAGTATTCGCTCTGCAGAGCCGTCACCGGCTGCACCGCATGGGCGCGGCGGATCGTGCCGACCCCGGCCTCCGACAAGCCGAAATGCTTGACCTTGCCCTCGCGGATCAGGTCTTGCACGGCGCCGGCGACCTCTTCGATCGGCACCGCCGGGTCTTGCCGGTGCTGATAGAACAGATCGATGCAATCAACCTTGAGCCGCCTGAGCGACTGCTCGGCCACCTCGCGGATGCGTTGCGGCCGGCTGTCGAGTCCCTCGCCGGGTAGCCCGTTGCGAAAACCGAATTTAGTGGCGATGCGCACCTGCCCGCGAAACGGCGCCAGTGCTTCGCCGACCAGTTCTTCGTTGGCGCCGTAGGCCTCGGCCGTGTCGAACAGGGTGACGCCTTGCTCGACCGCGGCCCGGATCAGCTCGATGGCGTGCTGACGTTCGGCGGCCGGTCCATAGCCAAAGCTCAAGCCCATGCAGCCGAAGCCGATGGCCGATACTTCGAATCCGCTGTTTCCAAGTGTGCGCTGCTGCATCGTCGTTTTCCTTTATGACTGATACCGGGTCTTTCAGGGGGCTTTCGGCGATGTTCGGAATCTGCCCGCGACCGGTTCGATTGGATGGCATCTACTTTAACGCGAAGTGGCTTACTTGATTAGACGCTATAATCGACATGTCCTTATTAGCCAAGCTAATGAATCATGAGAGAAAACCTGAATGACCTGACCGCTTTCGTGAGCGTCGCGCGCGAAGGCAGTTTTACGCGTGCGGCGGCCCAGCTCGGCGTCTCGCAATCGGCGCTGAGCCAGACCGTGCGCGGACTCGAGGAGCGGCTTGGCGTGCGTTTGTTCACCCGCACCACCCGGCGCGTGGCGCCGACCGAGGCCGGCGAACGGCTGCTGGCGGCGATCGGGCCGCGGCTCGAAGGCATCGAGGCCGACCTCGCCGCATTGCGCGAGCTGCGCGACAAGCCGGCCGGCACCATCCGCATCACCGCTTCCGAACACGCGGCCAACTCGATTTTGCTGCCGATGCTGCCGAAGCTGTTGCCCGACTTCCCCGACATCAAGGTCGAAATCAATACCGATTACCGCATGGTCGACATCGTCGAACAACGCTTCGATGCCGGCGTACGGCTCGGCGAATCGATTGCCAAGGACATGATTGCGGTGCGCATCGGCCCCGATGTACGGATGGCCGTGGTCGGCTCGCCGGCATATTTTTCGCGGCATCCGATACCGAAGAAGCCGCAGGATCTGACCGGCCACAACTGCATCAATGTACGCCTGCCGACCCATGGCGGATTGCTGCCGTGGGACTTCAAGAAAGGCAGGCACGAGCTCAATGTGCGCGTCGAGGGGACGCTGATTTTCAACGGTTTCCCTCAAATCCTCAACGCCGCGCTGGCGGGAATGGGGCTGGCGTTCACGCTCGAGGAAGTCGTACAACAGCATATCGCCGAAGGCCGCCTGGTGCGCGTGCTCGAAGACTGGTGCAGCGTCTTCCCCGGCTACCACCTGTATTATCCGAGCCGGCGGCAACCGTCAGCCGCATTTGCGCTGATCGTCGACGCCTTGCGCTACGCTTGAAACTGCATGGCTTGAAGCTGCGCCCGCTCCCGACCGACTAGGCCACCAGCATGCCCAGGCTCGTGGCAAGCATGGCGGCCTGTTCATGCGAAATGACAGCGCGCTTGAAACTCGGCACCTGCTCCATGCCAAGCGTGCCGAGATTCACCTGACGCAAATCGGCGCCGTCAAAGCGCGCCTGCCTCAGATTGGCCGAACGCAGGCTGCCGCCTTCAAACACGGACTCGCGAAAATCGCATCCGCCGAGGTCGGCGGTTGAAAAATCGAGTCCGAGCAGGTGCTGCTTTCTGAACGAAATGCCGCGCAAGTCGGCGCCTACCAGCAGCGAATTCAAAAACGCCAGGCCCAGCCCCCTGATTTCGGAAAAAGTAGCACCAGTCAGCTTGACGCCATCGAAAGCCGCCGCCGCCAGCAAGGAGCGGTTCCAGTTCGAGTTGTTCAGATCGGAGTCCTTGAAACGGCTCTCGCTCAGATCGGCCAGGCTGAAATCGCCGCCGCCCGCTTTGCATGAGAGCCACTGGCTGTCGATCAGCGAGGCCCGGCTAAACGAGGTTCCGATGGCCGAGCAGCGCACAAAGGCACAGCCGTGCAGATCGAGGCGCGACAGGTCTTCGCCATCGAAGACGCAGCGCTCGAACCTGATCGGCAAGGTTCGCTCATCGAGCACGCCGGCAAGCACCGTGCGCGAGAAGGTTTGTTCGGAAATTAGCAGGTAATTCGGTATCATGTCGGTCCCGTGAAATGTGGGCACGCACTGCTCGCGCTACACCGGGCCGCCGAAAAAAAACGCGCATCCTGTACAGCAGCAAGCGAGCGCATGCAAGCTGTCTGGATCCGCGTGGGTTGAGAGTGCTCCCAGGTTTGGAAGCGGCTGGGCTAACCATCCAGCCTGCCCTCGTTCTGACGGCTCAGATTCTAAGTGGATTGGATTGCCGGTGTCAACCTGAGCGAAGCTGGAAGCGATGCCCTGCCGACCGGACCGCGCCACGCTCGACTTGCCTTGATGATGCAAGCGCTCGCAAAACAGAACTGCCGATCGCGGGTATCGGACGAGCCAAGCCGAGCGCCCAGCCATTGGCTGAAATGCCCGCAGACGGCTTCAATCAGCATCTGCTTCGCTGTGTCCGACATTTTCAGCGTCGCTTTCAGTTGAAGGCGTAAGCATCCATCGCCACCACGCCGTGTTCGACGCTCGAATGCAGCAACTGGGGCCGGGCGCCGGGGCCGGCAGCGCCCATCGCCACAAACAGCGGCAACAGATGCTCTTCGGTCGGATGATTCTTTGCGGCCGCCGGCGCCAGCCTGCGATAGTCGAGCAAGGCGGCGCTATCGTTGCCCTCGAGGCGAGCCTGCATCCAGTCTTTAAATTCGCTCACCCAGGGCGGTGCCACGGCGTCGACCGCCTGGCCGCGGAATTCATACAGGTTGTGCGTCATCGCTCCCGAGCCGATCACCAGCACGCCTTCATGGCGCAGCTGCGCCAGGGCCTGGCCGAGCTTTTCGTGCACGGCCGGACCGGCGCCATGGACTAGCGAAATCTGCATCACCGGCACGTCGGCGTGCGGATACATCAGGGACAAAGGCACCCAGGCGCCGTGGTCGAGGCCGCGCTCGGCGCTGCGTCCGACCGCAATGCCGGCGGCCTCGAATAGCGCCGCGGCCTGCTCGGCCAGTTCCGGCGCACCGGGCGCCCGGTATTGAATCTCATACAGGGCGCTCGGAAAGCCGCCGAAGTCATGGATGGTGGCCGGCAGCGTCGCCAGCGACACGGCCGGCCCGCCGCTGGTTTCCCAGTGAGCAGAAACCACCGCGATCGCCTTGGGGCGCGCCAGGCGCGATCCCAAACCCTGCAGGAAGCGCCGCGCAGGACTATCCTGCAGCGCCAGCATGGGAGAACCGTGTGAAACAAAAATGCTAGGGAAAGCAGACATAAAGCACCTCATATGAACAGGAGTCCATGGTATAGGGCTTTAAATTGTTGATAAAGACAGTTATAACAATTAGACTATTTCCAATTGGTTGACAATGGTGCGTAATGGATCTCTTTGCTTCGATGAAAATGTATGTGGCCGTGGTCGATGGCGGCAGTTTCGCGGCGGCCGCTGACAAGCTCGGCATTTCCCGGGCCATGGCTTCCAAGCAGATACAAAAACTCGAGGAACATCTGGGCACGCGCCTGCTCAACCGCACCACGCGTCGCCTGAGCCTGACCGAAACCGGCCGCGCGTTTTATGAGCGCAGCGCCCAGATCCTCGGCGACCTCGAGGAAGCCGAACAGATCGCCGGCCAGATGACGCGCACACCGCAGGGCGTGTTGCGGATGACAATCCCGCTATCGTACGGCCAGCACCGGCTGGCAGCCATCATCGGCAACTACAGCCAGGCCTACCCGCAAGTCCAGCTCGACATTTCTCTGAGCGACCGCAAGATAGACCTGATCGAGGATGGCCTCGACCTTGCGATCCGCATCGGCGCCATGCCGCAGTCGGACCTGATCGCCCGCAAGATCGGCGCCGTGCGCAGCGTCATCTGCGCCGCCCCCGGCTATCTGGCCCGCCATGGCGTACCGCAAAGCCCGGCCGATCTGGTCCGCCATGCCTGCCTCGGCTACACCCTGACCGGCGGTGGCGGCGATTGGCGGCTCGAAGGCGCCGAGGGCCAGCTGACGATTCCGATCTCCGGCGCCATCAAGGCCGACAACGGCGACATCCTGCGCCTGGCGGCGTTGAGCGGCGCCGGCCTGCTTTTCCAGCCGCACTTCATCGTCGATGATGACATCGCGGCCGGCCGCCTGCTGCGCGTGCTGCCGGAATGGCAATCGGCAGAGTACGGTGTGTACGCCGTCTACCCCAGCCGCAAACACCTGTCGGCCAAGGTCCGCACCTTCGTCGATTACCTTGTGGATGCCCTGCAAGCCTAGCGTGATCCGCTACCGCGCCGG
>JAIZVZ010000084.1 GCA_021768485.1 Oxalobacteraceae bacterium
CGCTTCATGGATCGCTTTCAATTCCAGTTGCGCGCGCTCCGGCGTTTGCGCTGGACGGCGACCGCCGTCATTGCCGCCTCTATTTTCCGCCAAGAAAGCATCTTCCCGTGTCGACGCATACTGCATGCCTTGATTGCGATCCATCTTGAACTCCGCGTAATATTTTATTGCCGGCCGCACTCGCCGGCGACGCCAGCCCGAGAGCGACCGTGATTGGTCACAAATCATTATCAGGGGCGGGCATGCAGAACTAGCATTGAAAAAGAAGTGGAATAAGTCGCCATTTCACGCTTATGAATGGCGCCGGTGCGCGCGCCGGCAGCGCCGCCGTCATCCGAAATCGCAGAAATAATTGCTCGCCGACCTTATTTTTATAGGCCGATCGCCATATTTCCTCAAAATATGCGCCGGATTTGCTCTATAAAAAAATACCTTTTGCTCGGAATCAATGCTCTTAAGCAATTTTTTGCGATGATCGAAGCTCTCTGCCAAAACCTGTTCCGAGGGTACGATGCGCCATCATTCCTCCAAGCCCTGCTCGCCAACGCCGTGTGCGGCAGTCGCCGCACCGCTTGCGCCCGGCGACAGCGCGCCGCCGCAGCCGACAAGCTGCTTTCCCGCTTTGCACGCGCCGGACCGGGTCCGCGCACTGCCGGGCAGCCGCGCCGATTTCTGCCGTTTGCTCGGCTTGACGGTCGACGGCGATATCGGCGGCACCCTGCTGGCCGGCATCGACGACCGCACCCTGCAGCCGCTCGCGCTACTGATGCCGCATCTGTTATGCGGCGAGGAGTCGGCGACCATTGCCTTTTCGCGCTTTCGCGACGATGCCACCGACGGCGAGCATGGCGGCCACGGCAGCAATGATTTCGGCACTGATTTCGGCACTGATTTGGGCCGCAATTTCACCCGCGATTTCACCCGCGATGGCGAGGCGGCGGCGCGCGCCAGCCGCGTCTGGTCGGCCATTGCGGCCGACGAATGCTTTCATGAATATATGCTCACGCATCTGGTGCAGGCGCTGGCAGCCGACACACTGCCGTCGGCGGCGCATAACAGACGCGCCGCCAGCCTGTTTTTTTTGCGTCTCAAGAGCCGCGATGCGCTGACCCATTTTGCCCGCATCTGCGCCCTCGATTGCTTTGTCAGCCGGATATTGGCCGCGCTGCAGCAGCGCCACAGCCGCTTGCACCGGCATCTTCCCCTGATGGCCATGCTGTCCAAAATCCGCATCGATGAAAGCCGCCACGTCAGCCTGACACGCCGCTACCTGATCGAGCAGCAGTTGCCGGCAAACCGTTTGCAAAGCGAGCGCAGGTGGGTGGCCGAGCGCTTCCAGGCATTCCTGAGCCCCTATCTCGGCGCCTATGAAGAATTGGGCGTCGATCCCGATGCCTTGCTGAAATGCCTGCACTGAGGCAAGAGCACCGGTTCCCGCATTGCCCGCCGCGCCCCCGTTCAGCCGTTCTGCCCGCCATACCGTTGCCTGGACCTGGCATCAGGAAAATCAGGAAAAGATCAGGAGTCAGCATGCCGTTACCGCACCCCGATGGCCAGGCCCGCACTTTCATGATGGGAACCCAGAGCATCGGCTATCAAATCAGTGCCGCGGCCGACAATATGCCAACCGTCATTTTTTTGCCGGGCCTGTTTGCCGGCGCCTGGATGTGGACTTGCGCCTATCGCTATGCCAGTCTGCGCGGTTATGGCGCGCTGGCCATCAATGCCGCGTTTGCCAAAATTCCGGTGCGTAGCAAAGATCCGATTGCACAATTTCGCCTGGCGCTCGACCAGTTGATCAAGGAACTGGCACTCGAACGCATCCTCATCTGCGGCAATTCGCTCGGCGGTCTGATGGCGATCGACTATGCCGTGTATGGCAAGACGCCGTGCCACACGCTGGCCAGCGGCATTCCCGGCATCGGCAAGGTCAACCTGCCGGGCCTGATGCTGCAGCGCACACCCAGCAAGGAAGAAGCGCTGATTGTCGCCCAGGCGATTTTCCACGACCAGAGCATGATTTCCGAAGCCATGATCGCCGATGCCCTGAGCTGTTTCGACAAGCGCTATTTCATTCACCTGCTACGCTATCTGCTGGCGGTGCGCCATTACCGCTTGACCGAAACCATGCAGCGCATCGGCGGCGACCTGACCCTGGTCTGGGGCGAGCACGACCAGATCACGCCGCTGCCGGCATGGGAGCAGTCGTTTGCGCCGGAACTGCTGGCCGGCGCCTTTACCCTGATTAAGATTGCCGATTGCGGTCACTCGCCGATGCTCGAAAAACCCGATGAGTTCAACTGCCATCTGGGACAGGCCTTGCTCAACTGCGGCGTGGCGCCGGCCCGCCACTAAATGAAGCCCTGAACCCGCGCGGCTAGACCCAGAACGGCGGCTCGTCCATCAGCGCAATCTGTTCGCGCAATTCGAGGATGCGGTCTTGCCAATAGCGCTGCGTGTTAAACCAGGGGAAGGCGCGCGGAAAAGCCGGATCGCTCCAGCGGCGCGCCAGCCAGGCCGAATAATGGATCAGGCGCAGCGTGCGCAGCGCTTCGATCAGATGCAGCTGGCGCGGATCGAAATCGAAAAAATCCTCGTAGCCGGCCAGGATATCGGCCATCTGCCGTGCCATGTCGGCCCGCTCGCCCGATAGCAGCATCCACAAATCCTGCACCGCCGGCCCCATGCGGCTATCGTCGAAATCGACGAAATGCGGACCGGCGTCGGTCCACAGCACATTGCCGCCGTGGCAATCGCCATGCAGGCGCAGCGCCGTGTAGGGGCCGGCGCGCTCGAAGCAGCGCGCCACCCCATCGAGCGCCTGGGCGATCACGCCGTCATACACGCCGGCCAGTTCGGCCGGAATAAAGCAGTGCCCCAGCAAGCCGTGCCCCAGCAGATAGGCGCGCGGCTCGAAACCGAAGGTATCGATGTCGAGCGCCGGCCGCAGCCGGTAGGGGGCGACGGCGCCGACCGCATGAATGCGGCCGATGAAGCGGCCCATCCATTCGAGCGTGCCGCTCTGGTCGAGTTCCGGCGCGCGCCCGCCATGGCGGGGAAAGACCGCAAAACGAAAGTCATTGAAATGCTGCAGCGTGCGGCCACCGGCCAACGCCAGCGCCGGCACCACCGGCAATTCATGCGCAGACAGTTGCGCCACAAAGCCATGTTCTTCGAGGATGGTGTCGTCGCTCCAGCGTTCGGGCCGGTAGAATTTGACCACCAGCGGCGGACCGTCATCCATGCCGACCTGGTAGACGCGGTTTTCATAACTGTTCAGGGCCAGCAGGCGGCCGTCGGCGCGCAGTCCGGCCGCCGCCAGCGCATCGAGCACGCAATCGGGGTCGAGCGCCGAAAACGGATGCACGGCGGGCTGTCCTTCTGCGTGGCCATGTGCGGCCTCGGCCGCCAGCGCGGCATCGCCGTACAGGCCGGGATCGAAAGCGGGCTGGCGCTCGTCGTCGTCGTCGAAATCGGGTGCCTGCGAAATGGAATTATTCATTCGCGTATTGTACGTCCGGAACAGGCTGCGCGGTTCCGCCGGACCCGACAACACGGTACACTACGGCCTATCCGCCCTTTATTAGAAATATAATCATGCAACTTGACCAACCGATCACCGAAAAAGAGTTCGACGAACTCGACCAATTCCTGTTGTCCGACCGCTGCGCCGACGACGCGATGACGATGGACTCCCTGCACGGCTACCTGACCGCGATCGCCATCGGTCCGGTGCCGGTGGCCATGGCCGAATGGCTGCCGCATATCTGGGGCACAGACGGCAACGACAAGCCTTTTTTGCCGAAATTTAAGAACGACAAGGAATTCGACCGCATCGCCAATCTCATCGTGCGCTTCATGAATGAAATCGTGATCACGCTGGAAGTGGCGCCCAAGGAATTCGAACCGCTGTTTTGCCAGCACGAATGGGAAGGCAAGACGCTCACCGATGGCGAAGCCTGGGCCTGGGGCTTTTGGGAAGGCATGCAATTACGGCAAGAGGCGTGGGAGCCGATTTTCGCCTCCGAACAAGCCGCTCTGATGCGGCCGATCTATCTGCTCGGCGCCGACGAAATCGAGGAAGAAGAAACCGCCTTGATGGACAATCCGGCCAAATGCCACCAGTTATCGGTCGAAATCGAGGCCAATCTGCCCTTGATCCACCGTTTCTTCGTCCCGCTGCGCAAATCGGGCATCAATACCGTCAAGCGCGAAGCGCCGAAAATGGGCCGCAACGACGATTGTTCGTGCGGCAGCGGCAAAAAATTCAAGAAGTGCTGCGGCGCCGAGCCGACCATTCACTAAGTCCGGCAGCGCGACGCTGCCGGGCCGCGGCGTCAGCGCATCGGGCCAAAGCGGCCCGGCCGTTTAATCGAGATTGATGAAATGCTCGCGGTAATAGCGCAATTCTTCGACCGATTCGATGATGTCGGCCAGTGCCGTATGCTTTTGATGCTTCTTGAAGCCGGCCACGATGCCCGGTTTCCAGCGTTTGCACAATTCTTTCAAGGTCGAGACATCGAGATTGCGATAATGGAAAAACGCTTCGAGCTTGGGCATGCCGCGCGCCATGAAGCGGCGGTCCTGGCAAATCGTGTTGCCGCACATCGGCGATTTATTGGCCGGCACAAACGTCTTCAGGAAGGCGATCAGCGCTGTTTCGGCGTCGGCTTCGCTGATGGTCGAGTTCTTGACGCGCTCGATCAGGCCCGAGCGGCCGTGGGTACCCTTGTTCCAGGCATCCATGCCATCGAGGATGGCGTCGCTTTGGTGAATGGCAAATACCGGGCCTTCGGCCAGGATGTTCAGGTGCATATCGGTGACCACCACGGCCACTTCGATGATGCGGTCGACGTCGGGATCGAGGCCCGTCATTTCCATGTCGACCCAGATCAGGTTCATTTCATTGGGACGGGCCGGCACTGCCGGGCCAGCGGCGGGCGACGCATTCTCTGTAGCTTGTGACATAATTCTCTCTTTATTAGCTTAACTGCCCTATTTTCTCACAGGCTTTGCATGTCTTCACTCGCGTTTTCAATTTTGTTCGCCGTTTTCGTCATTCTGACGCTGGCGCTGCGCTTTTGGCTGGCTTCGCGCCATATCCGCCACATTCTGGGCCACCGCGGCCAGGTGCCGGATGCGTTTGCCGAAAAAATTCCGCTGGCAGCCCATCAAAAAGCGGCCGACTACACGATCGCCAAGACCAAGTTCGGGCTGGTGCTAATGCTGGTCAACACCGCGGTGCTGATCGGTTTTACCCTGCTCGGCGGCCTGCAATGGCTGTCGCTCGAGGTGCTGCGCCTGACCGGCACCGGCATCGTCTATCAGATCGGCTTGCTGGTGGCGTTTGCCGTCATCAGCGGCCTCGTCGATCTGCCGTTCGACTATTACAAGCAATTCGTGCTTGAAGAAAAATTCGGCTTCAACAAGATGACGCCGCGCCTGTTCGTCGCCGACATGCTCAAGGGCTTGCTGCTCGGCGCCGTCATCGGCTTGCCGCTGCTGTGGGTGGTGCTGACGCTGATGGCCAAGGCCGGCGCCTGGTGGTGGCTGTATGCCTGGCTGGTCTGGAGCGGCTTTCAATTATTGATGATGGTGCTGTACCCGAGCGTGATCGCGCCGCTGTTCAATAAATTTTCGCCGCTGACCGACGACGCCCTGCGCCAGCGCATCGAAGGCCTGATGGCGCGGGTCGGCTTTGCCTCCAAGGGCCTGTTCGTGATGGACGGCTCCAAGCGCAGCGCCCACGGCAATGCCTATTTTTCAGGCTTCGGCGCCAACAAGCGCATCGTCTTTTTCGATACCTTGCTGGCCCGTCTGGCACCGCAGGAAATCGAAGCCGTGCTGGCCCATGAACTCGGCCATTTCAAGCTCAAGCATATCGTCAAACGCATCGCCCTGATGTTTGCCATCTCGCTCGGCTTTCTGGCGCTGCTCGGCTTTTTGAAGGACCAGACCTGGTTTTATACGGGCCTCGGTGTGCGGCCGATGCTATTGGCCGGCAACGATGCGATGGCGCTGCTGCTGTTCATGCTGGTCTTGCCCGTGTTTTCCTTTGTGTTCTCGCCGCTCAATTCGATCGGCTCGCGCAAGCACGAATTCGAGGCCGATGCCTTTGCCGCCAAACATAGCAATGCCGACGATCTGGTGGCGGCGCTGGTCAAGATGTATGAAGATAACTGCTCGACGCTGACGCCCGACCCTTTGCATTCGACTTTTTACGACAGCCATCCGAACGCCTCGGCGCGCATCGACCGCCTGCTGCTGGCCGCGCGTCCGGCCTGAAGCCGGGCTCGGGCCAGGCACCGTCCGCGGCACAAGAGGAAAGGCGGCGCTCGTGACCGCAATCGGCGCGCACAGCGCGCGCGCCGTTATACAATAGGCCATATCGGCGCGCGCGCCAGCGACAACACGGAAAAACGCCATGCTCACGACCTCGCAATTGTTGGAAAATAAGTGCTCGCATGCCTCCACCGCGCTGACGCCGGCCGAGCTGAGCGGCTACCTGCAGGCCGTCGACGGCTGGACCGTGATTGACGGCAAGTTATGCCACAAATTTACTTTCAACAACTATTACGAAACCCTGTCCTTCATTAATGCGATCGCCTATGTGATCCATGCCGAAGACCATCACCCCGAATTGCTGCTTACATACAATCAGTGCGACGTGAAATTCCATACGCATTCGGTCAATGGCGGCAAGGGCGGGCTGTCGATCAACGATTTCATCTGCGCCGCGAAAATCGGCGCCATTTTCCAGCAATCCTATGCACATGACTGACCTTCACTTGCAGCGGGCGCGCCGCCACTGCGGCGCCGCATGAACGAATACATCGCCGCCACCATCATCGCCGCCCACGGCCGCCACTACCTGGCCGATGCCGACGGCGCCAAGCTGCAATGCGTCACGCGCGGCAAAAAAACCAATGTCGCCGTCGGCGACCAGGTCAGGCTGCTGATGACCTCGCCCAATCAGGGCGTGATCGAAAAAATCGACGAGCGGGCCAGCCTGCTGTACCGCTCGGACCAGTACAAATCCAAACTGCTGGCGGCCAACGTCACGCAATTGTTCATCGTCGTGGCAACCGAACCCGGCTTTGCCGATGATCTGATTTCGCGCGCGCTGGTAGCGGCCGACGCCGCCGGCATCGAGGCCCGCATCATCCTCAACAAGACCGATGTCGTCGCTGCGCTCGATAAAACACGCGAGCGCCTGCAGCCGTACGCGGCGCTCGGCTATCCGATCCACGAAGTGTCGGCCCGCACCCGGCCCGAGGAGGCGGTGGCGAGCCTGATGCCGCTGCTGCGCGGGCAAGCCTCGATCCTGATCGGGCAGTCGGGCATGGGCAAGTCGTCGCTGATCAATCTGCTGGTGCCGGACGCCGAGATCGCCGTGCGCGAAATTTCGGCGGCGCTCGACACCGGCAAGCACACGACCACTTTTACGCGCCTCTACCATATCGGCGGCGAGCCCGATACCGTCATCATCGATTCTCCGGGCTTCCAGGAATTCGGGCTTTACCATTTAAGCGAGGGCATGCTCGAGCGTGCCTTTCGCGAATTTGCGCCCTATCTCGGCGGCTGCAAATTTTACAACTGCCGTCATCTGATCGAACCGTCCTGCGCCGTGCTGGCGGCGGTCGAAGCCGGCCAGATCGCACGCATGCGCCATACGCTGTACGGCCAGTTGCTGCACGAATCGGCGCAAACGCTGTACTGAACAGATACCGCGCCCCATCCTACGGAGTCCAGATGAGCATACAAAGCGTACCGAGCAACCCTTATTCCGGACAAAAGCCGGGCACCTCGGGCTTGCGCAAGAAAGTCGCGGTCTATCAGCAAGCGGCCTACCTCGAAAACTTCGTCCAGGCCATTTTCGATACGCTCGGCGCCGAAGCGCTCGGCAAGACGCTGGTGCTCGGCGGCGACGGCCGCTTTTTTAATCGCCCGGCGATCCAGACCATCATCAAGATGGCCGCCGCACATGGCTTCGGCCGCCTGCTGATCGGGCAAAACGGCATTTTATCGACGCCGGCAGTGAGCTGCCTGATCCGCAAATACGGCGCTTACGGCGGCATCGTGCTGTCGGCCAGCCACAATCCGGGCGGCCCCGATGGCGACTTCGGCCTCAAATTCAATGTCGGCAACGGCGGCCCGGCCGCCGAAAAACTGACCGATGCCATCTACCTGGCCAGCCAGTCCATCGTCGGCTACCGCATCAGCGACGCCGCCGATGTCGACCTCTCGCAACTGGGCAGCAGCACGGTCGAGGCGATGCAGGTGACGGTTGTCGATGCGGTCCTCGATTACGCCGAGCTGCAGCAGTCGCTGTTCGATTTCACGGCGATCCGGGCGCTGTTCGCCTCCGGCTTCACGATGCGCTTCGATGCCATGCACGCGGTGGCCGGACCGTATGCCAAGGTGATTTTCGAGCAGATGCTGGGGGCGCCGGCCGGCAGCGTCATCAACGGCATTCCGCTGGAAGATTTCGGCGGCGGCCATCCCGATCCGAATCCGGCCAATGCCGGCCAGTTGCTGGACCTAATGGCCGGCCAGCCGGGCTTCGACTTCGGCGCCGCCTCCGATGGCGATGCCGACCGCAACATGATCGTCGGCCGCGGCATCGTGGTCACGCCGTCCGACAGCCTGGCGCTGCTGGCGGCCCACGCCACGCTGGTGCCCGGCTATCGCGCCGGCCTGAGCGGCATCGCACGCTCCATGCCGACCTCGTGCGCGGCCGACCGCGTGGCCGAAGCGCTCGGCATCCCCTGTTTTGAGACGCCGACCGGCTGGAAATTTTTCGGCAACCTGCTCGACGCCGGCAGGATCACGCTGTGCGGCGAAGAGAGCTACGGCACCGGCTCGGTCCATATCCGCGAAAAAGACGGCATCTGGGCGGTGCTGTTCTGGCTCAACATCATCGCCGCCACCGGCAAATCGGTGGCCGAGCTGGTACACGCGCATTGGGCGCGCTTCGGCCGCAATTATTATTCACGCCACGATTTCGAGGCGATCCCGAGCGCCGGCGCCGAAGCCTTGATGGCGGCGCTGCGGGCCGAACTGCCGACGCTTGCCGGTCGCGAACTGGGCGCTTACCGGGTCGCCGCGGCCGACGATTTTTGCTACATCGATCCGGTCGACGGCAGCATTGCCGAGCGCCAGGGCGTGCGCCTGTTGTTCGAGGGCGGCGCCCGCATCGTGTTCCGCCTGTCGGGCACCGGCACCGAAGGCGCAACGCTGCGCGTCTATCTCGAAAAATACGAGGCCGACCCGCAAAACATGCGGCAGGACGAACAATACGCGCTGGCCGGCCTGATCGATATCGCCTACCGGCTGGCCGCGATCACGACCCACACCGGCATGCGCCAGGCCAGCACGATCAGCTGAGGCTGGCCGAACCGACGCCGCGCGCCCTTATTTATCGGGGCCGACCAGAAAAAAGGTGCCGCCCTCGCCATCGGGAGTCAGGGTGACCCGGTAGGCGATGTCTTTGGCGCACAGGCTGACCACCCAGCGCTCGTCGATGCTGCCATATTTGCGCGAGGCCAGCGTGCGCCCGGTCCCGACCGGATTGATCTTCACCACTTCGGCGTGAATCGCATCGACATGATCGCAAGGAAAAGACACTCTTGCCCGCAAAACAAGCATTTTTGTGATGTCGGACTTCAAGGTGTCATCGGCCCGCGACTCGCCGCCGACCGGAATCGGCGCGGCGCAGCCGCCAAGCAGCAATGCCGACACGATGCTTACAATACTGAAAACCGTCAATCGCATGAATCTCCCCTTTTATTATAGTGTGCATGCATGCAGACAAAATGCCGCAGAGCAACCCAGTATACAATGTTGAAGCAAGAAACATTGTGATTTTTATAGCGATGGCATTCTGCTCCGCTGCGCCCTGGGTGGCGGCAAGCATCGCTTGATAATTCCAGGTTGAAATTCTTCATGTCGGGGCCATATGCATGCAACATGGCATTACCAGCCCGTCAATGCCAACCTTTAGATTCGTTCCTTCAGGAGTCCCGCCCATGAGCGCCCTGTTTTCCCCGTTTTCCCTCGGTCCTTTAAAATTGAACAACCGGATCGCCATTGCGCCGATGTGCCAATATTCGGCCAGCGACGGCGACGCCAGCGATTGGCATATGATCCACCTCGGCAATCTGGCCTTGTCCGGCGCCGGCTTGCTCTGTATCGAAGCGACAGCGGTCGAAGCGCAAGGACGCATCACCGCAAACGACCTCGGCCTGTGGTGCGACCACAACGCACAAGCGCTGCAACCGGTCCTGCAAGCGGTCCGCCGCCATTCGGACATGCCGGTCGCCATTCAGCTGGCCCATGCCGGGCGCAAGGCCTCGAGCCAGGTGCCGTGGCAGGGCGGTAAAAATATCGCCCCCGGCCTGCCCGGCGGCTGGCAGACCGTGGCGCCGTCGGCCTTGCCGTTCGCTGCCGGCGACACGGTTCCGCTGGCGCTCGACGCCGCCGGCCTGCAGCGCGTGAAAGACAGTTTCGTCGCCAGCGCCAGGCGCGCGCAACAGCTGGGCATCGACGCCATCGAATTGCACGGCGCCCACGGCTATTTGTTACACCAGTTTTTGTCGCCGCTGTCGAATCAGCGCGATGACGCATACGGCGGCTCGCTGGAAAATCGGATGCGCTTTCCGCTCGAAATTTTCGAGGCCGTGCAGGCGGCCGTCACAATCCCGGTCGGCATGCGTATTTCGGCCACCGATTGGGTCGATGGCGCTTGGGATGTCGAGCAAAGCGTGGTCCTGGCCAAGGCTCTGGCGGCGCGCGGCTGCGCCTTCCTCCATGTCTCCAGCGGCGGTCTGTCGCCCTTGCAAAAAATCGAAGCCGGCCCGCTCTACCAATTGCCGTTCGCCTCGCGCATCAAGAACGAAACGACGATGCCGGTGATTGCCGTCGGCCTGATCACCGAAGCCGAGCAAGCCGAATCGATTCTTAAAAACGGCGATGCCGACCTGGTCGCAATTGCCCGCGCCATCCTGTACGATCCGCGCTGGCCGTGGCACGCCGCAGCCCGCCTCGGCGCCCAGGTAAATGCCGCGCCACAATACTGGCGGGCCCAGCCGCATGGCAGCGCCCCCTTGTTTACAAATAAGCTGCCTGGCGCTTGAAATCGTTATATAGTTCCCGCTTGCGTGATGGCGATAAAAATGGCCACTTGAAAGAGTAAGCCATTACGCGGGCAGCACTATAGCTGAACCATTGTGAAGCAGCGCACGGAAAGCCGGGCGCGATTGCGGTATGATTTTCTTGCATGAAAATTTTTACCTTTGGATATGAAGATTCATCATGAAAGGCACATCATGACCATCCAAATACTGGCCGGATCGCTGCTCGTGGCTGCCGGCATGTCTTACGGTAACTCATCGCAAATTCATGCGCCGCTTCCCAACCCTGTCGCAAACAGCGCCATGCCGACGTCTGCCGATCCCTACATCCAACTGCGGTTGCGGCAAAAACAGGCGCGAGAACAGGACCGGGCGCGGCTGCACGCCGACAACGCCGCCCGGATCGCCAGAGGCGTCGCGGCCCGCAGCCGCCAGCTGGCGGCAAACAATAGCATTAACGGCGGCATTAACGGCGGCAATAATGGCCTCAATAATGGCCTCAATAAGCGTCAGCGCCCGCCGGCCCAGCAAAAAGTATCGCTGCCGGTCCCTGCGCAATAAAAATACGTCGATACAAAACTGTTTTCGATGGCGGCACCGCCGCGGACGGCGCGCTGCCGCTTGTCCGACTGCCGGTGAAAGGCTGGCAATGTGTTTGCTACCATACAGACAAGAAATATTTCGTGGTCTATATTATGATTTCACGATTGGGACGATGGCAGGGCAAGCGCCGGCACGTCCGCGACAGACCAGGGATCAGCATGGCAGGCACCGATTACCGCAAACGCATCCGATATTTTCTTGGCCTCATCATCTGCGGCCTGAGTCTACAAGTAGCCGCTGGCGCCCGGGCGGCCGGCGCCACGGCTAGCGCTGGCGCCGCCGCGGCCTTGCGTGCCCGCCATGCGCAATTGAGCCAGGCGCTCGAGCATAATCAGTTCCAGCGGCCGCTGGCGCTCGAATCGAACGACTCGCCGGGACAATTAAAAGGCGATATCTATGCCGTCGTCGACTTCCCCTACGCCAGCGTCAATACGGCGCTGAACAATCCGGCGCATTGGTGCGACATTGTGATATTGCATCTCAATACCAAATACTGCCACGCAACGACAGCGGGCTTGCTGCAAATGGCTATTGGAAAGAAATTCGACCAGCCGCTCGAAGATGCCTATCGCCTCGATTTCAGCTATCGGCCGGCGCTCAGCAGCAACGAGTATTTCGCGGTCGAGCTGGCGGCCGACAAGGGGCCGCTTGGCACCAGCGATTACCGCATCGTGCTCGAAGCGCTGGCCTTGTCGGAAACCAAGACATTTTTACACCTGACCTATGCCTATTCTTATAATTTTGTCGCCAGCGTGGCGATGCAAGGCTATCTGGCCACCGCTGGCAGCGCCAAGATCGGCTTTAGCAAAACGGCCGCTTCAAACTATATCGGCGGTACGCGCGGCATAGTCGAGCGCAACACCATGCGCTATTATCTGGCCATCGAGGCCTATCTGAACAGCCTGAGCAGCGCGCCGGCCGAACAGCCTGAAAAACGCCTGCAAAGCTGGTTTTCGGCCACCGAGCGCTATGCCCCGCAACTGCATGAAATCGATCAAAACACCTACATGAAAATGAAGCGCGCCGAATATGCGCGCCAGCAAACGGCGCAGTGATGGCCGCGCCGAGGCCCGAATCGTGGCGCGGATTTCGGCGCCCGGCTTATTGCGCCATCAGCAGGCCGGGAATGGCTGCCAGCGTCGGATTGGTTTGCTGCAAACGGTTGGCCAGCGCCACATACTGTTCGAGTGCAATGCTTTCCGGGCGCAGCGTCGGGTCAATGCCGGCGGCAACGATTTCTTCCTCTGAAAACATACCTGCCAGACAATTGCGTATCACCTTGCGGCGTTGCGAAAAAGCCTTCATGACGACCGCCGCCAGCATATTCGCTTCGCACGCCAGCGGCTGCGCAATCGGCACCATGCGCACGATGGCCGATTCGACCCGCGGCGGCGGATCGAAAGCCGTCGGCGGCACGATAAACATCAGCGCCATGCGGTAGCGCCACTGCAGCATGACCGACAAGCGGCCATAGGCCTTGCTGCCGGGCGTTGCCACCATGCGCTCGACCACTTCCTTTTGCAACATGAAATGCTGATCGTGAATCAGCGGCGCAAATTCAGCCAGATGAAACAGCAAGGGGCTGGAAATATTGTAGGGCAGGTTACCGACCACCCGCAGCTTTTGCCCGGGTTTGACGGCAATTTTCGCAAAATCGAATTGCAGCGCATCGCCGGCATGAATGACCAGCTTGGCAGGATCGAAGCCGCTCTGCAGGCGCGCCACCAGATCGCGGTCGAGTTCGATCACATGCAACTGTTTTAATTGTTGCGACAGCAAGCGCGTCATCGCGCCGAGACCGGGGCCGATTTCGACCATGGTCTCGTCGGCTTGCGGCGCGATCGCATTGATGATGTCTTCCAAAACAAATTGGTCGGTCAGAAAATTCTGGCCGAAGCGTTTGCGGGCGATGTGTTTCATGATGATTTCCAACCGGTTCAGAAAAAGGGCGGCAGCGATGCCGCACTGCTGTTATTGGTGCCGGATCCGCGTTGCGGCCATCGCGGCGGCAATCGTGATCGCTTCGATCATGCTGGCGCAATCGGCATGGCCGAGGCCGGCGCGCGCCAGATCGAGCGCGGTGCCGTGGTCAACCGAGGTGCGGATCAGCGGCAAGCCGAGCGTGATGTTGACGCCGCGCCCGAAGCTCGCATATTTCAGCACCGGCAGTCCCTGGTCGTGGTACATCGCCAGCACGCAATCGGCGTCGCGCAAATACTTTGCCTGAAACAGCGTGTCGGCCGGATAAGGACCGCTGGCGCGGATGCCGCGCGCCTGGGCACTGGCGATCGCCGGCGCGATGATGTCGATTTCTTCGTGGCCCAGATAGCCGCCCTCGCCGGCATGCGGATTGAGACCGGCCACCAGAATGCGCGCTTGCGCCAGCCCGAACTTATTGCGCAGATCGGCGTCGAGAATATCGAGTACCGCCGCCAGCGAGGCCGGCGTAATGGCCGCCGCCACATCCTTGAGCGGCAAATGCGTCGTCGCCAGCGCCACGCGCAGCATCGACGGGGCGGCCGCGCCGGAATCGGCTGCGCACGGTGGCCGCGACGAATCGCGATAATCGACACTGGCGGCCAGCATCATCACCACCTGTGCCGTAGCGGTCTTCTGCGCCAAGTATTCGGTGTGGCCGGAAAAGGCGACGCCGGCATCGTTGATGATGCTCTTTTGTAAAGGCGCGGTAGCGATCGCATCAAACCAGCCGGCCTTGCAGCCTTCGATCGCCAGGTCCAGCGTGTGCAATACCGGACGGGCATTGCGCACATCGAGCACGCCCGCTTCGACATGGGCCGCCAGCTGGCAGTCGATGACGGCAATCACGCCGTCGGCAAAATGCGGCAGGCCGCTGTTGCGCAATGCCTGCGGCGACAGGCCCACCAGCCTGATCGAAGGATCGATGGCCTGCGCGGTCATGGCTAAAAATGCGGCATCGCCCAGCAACACGCAGTTGACGCGTTCGCGCAGCGCCCAGGCGGCGCGAATCGCCACTTCGGGGCCGATGCCGGCCGGCTCGCCGGACGTCACCGCAACCGTCATGCGGCGCGGCGGCGACTGCGGAGCACGGACTTCGGCCATGGCGCTTACTTGTCTTCCTGGCGATATTCGACAAAGGTGCGGTCGCGCAGCTGACGCAGCCAGTCCTCGGCCGCTTCCTCGACGCGCCGGTCACGAATCACCTGGCGGGCGGCCTGGCGCTGACGCTCTTTCGAGACATCGTCGGTCTTGCGCTCAAGAACTTCGATCAGATGGAAGCCGAACGGCGATTCGACCGGGTCGCTGACCTGGCCTGGCTGCAAGGCATTCATCGCGGCTTCGAATTCCGGCACAGTATCGCCGGGATAGATCCAGCCGAGGTCGCCGCCCTTGGAGGCCGAACCGTCGTTGGAGAAGGACTTGGCCAGGTCTTCAAAAGTGGCCGCCTTGTTTTCCAGGCGCGTCTTCAGGTCCAGCAATTTCTTCTTCGCCTCGGCCGCGGTCACCACTTGCGAGACCTTGATCAGGATGTGGCGGACATGGGTTTGCTGGACCGACGCCCCGCCGGGTTTCTCGGCTTCGGCCGTGCGCTTGTCGAGCACCTTCAGGATATGGAAACCGCTGGGGCTCTTGAGCAAGCCGGTCAGCTGCCCCGGCTTGAGATTGATGATTGCATCGTGAAACAGCGCCGCCATGCGGTCCGGATTTTTCCAGCCGGTTTCGCCGCCCTTGAGCGCGTCGCCCGAATCCGAATAGGTGGCGGCGATCGTGGCAAAGTTGGCGCCCGAACGCAGCTGGCGCATCACATCTTCCGCCCGCGCGCGGCGCGCATTGATCACTTCGGGCGTCGCATTTTCGGGAATCCGGATCATGATCTGGGCCAGATTGAACTCGACATGGCTGGCCACACTGCTCGCTTCGGCAGCCAGGAAATTTTCGACTTCGGAATCGGCGATCTGCACCTTGGATTCGACTTCGCGCTCGCGCAAGCGCTGCATGATGATTTCATCGCGAATTTCCTGACGGAAGAAGGCAAACGGCGTGCCCTCGCGTTCGAGCTGGTTGCGGAACTCCTGCATCGACATCTTGTTTTGCTCGGCGATCCGGGCTACTGCGCGGTCGAGCATGATATCGTCGATATTGATGCCGCTTTCCTTGGCCTGCTGAATCTGTGCGCGTTCGATGATCATCCGTTCAAGCACTTGTTTTTGCAAAATATCGGCCGGCGGCACCGCCACATTCTGGTTTTTCATCCGCCGTTCGATGGTCTTGATACGCATCTCGAGTTCGCGCCGGGTAATGACTTCGTCATTGACCACCACGGCAATGGCATCGATCGGGGTGGCGTTCGATGCCGGCGGCAAGACTTTGGGAACCGGCTTGGCTACCGGCGTCGCGGCCGCCGGCGCAATGAC